>NZ_MKJZ01000004.1:0-92705 GCF_001942225.1 Serinicoccus sp. CUA-874
CCGCTGCCGGGCAACCATCGTCCCCGACACCGAACCCGAGATCGGAGCTGATCACCTACCCGCCCTCACCACCTGAACCCAAACGAGGGATCACAGCGCTACACCACTCCACTGGGCTTGACCCCTATGCGTCCTGCGCATGTTTGTCGAGTTGGTCAGCGCCGGTGTCGTTCGACCCTTCTGTGCACGGTGTGTGCACGGTGGAACACGCGGCGAGCGCCTGCTTGGCCATCGCGGAGGCGGCGGCACGGGTCTTGTCCTCGGCCTTCGGCCACAGATGCAGGTAGTCTTGTGGGTGGTCGCGGTGGAGGCTTGTCCGAGCGCCTGGGACACCGTGACGACATCACAGCCCTCGGCAATCAGACCAGAGGCGAAGAAGTGCCGGAGGTCGTGGAGTCGGGTCCTCAAGCCGGCGGCGTCACGAGTGCCGCGCCAGCGCCAGTGCACCGAGTTGTCGTGCCACAGGCGACCTTCGTCGTCGGCGAACAGCCAGCGATCCGAGCTGCCGTCCGGGGTGTGGTTCGCGATGTGCTGGGACAGGATCTCGATGAGCTCGTCGCACAGGTAGATGGTGCGCTCGGAACCGTACTTCGGCGGCCGGATCATCACCTTGGTCCCGCCGGTGGCCTCGACGATGTTCTTGCCGGCCTCGATGTCTTCGGGCTTGGCGCGCTGGATCTGCCGAGTCACCTTGAGCTGACGGCGCAGGAAGTCGATGTCGGCGACCTGGACGCCGAGAGCCTCACCCTTGCGCAGCCCGGCGAAGGCGCAGAGCGCGACGTAGGCCTGGAACCCGACCCGGGTGGACTTGCGCTTCTTCTGGTCGGCGCTGTCGAGCAACAGGCCGACGTCCTCGGCGGTCGGGATCACGAGCAGTGGTCTCTACTCAAGGCCGAGGCCGAGAAGAAAGAGGCCGCCCGATACACAGAACGCGGGCTGGACGCCTCTTTGACCCCGCAGGCCAAGGAGGTCCGCGATCGGCTCGTAGAGAGCAACCGCAAGGTCAAGCGCCTGACCGACGAGATCAATGCGGGCGTCTACGAAGACACCTCGAAGGTGAAGAAGCCCATGACCGAGACGAAGTACGACGCCGCCGAGTACGACGCCGCGATCGAGCATGACGACCAGCCGGAGATGGGGTGATCAGTAGTGAAGTTCGGATACACCCGCACCTCGGCCAGGGACAAGCAGACTGACGACCTGCAGCGTCGGGCGCTGATCGCCGCCGGTGTCGATGCGAAGAACATCTACTCCGACCAGATCTCGGGCTCGAAGAAGGCGAGGACACGCACGGGCTGGTCCGAACTCGACGCCCAGCTCCGCCAGGAGGACGAGCTGGTCGTCTGGCGGCTCGATCGGATCGGCCGGTCCATGGTCGACGTGGTGACCACCATTGACGACCTGACCGAGCGAGGCATCAAGCTCATGTCCGTCACAGACGGCATCGACCCCGAGACGCGTCCGGCCGGCTGGTGCTGCAGATCCTGTCCTCGCTCGCCGAGTACGAGCGCTCGCTCATCCGTGAGCGGGTCCAGGCCGGTGTCGACGCCGCCCGGGAGCGCGGCGTCCGCTTCGGGAGGCCGGAGACCGACCCGGAGCAGGTCGCGCGGAACCTCCGTACCGTCAGGCACCTCATCGAGAACGAGGACATGACCGTGGTGGCGGCCGCGAAGACCATCGGCTGGTCGAAGACCACGTACTACCGACACCTCTCTCGCGGGCGCGCCGAGTAGTCCGCGCGCGTTAGCAGAGACTGGGGCCATGTCGAACAAATATGAGCAGCCCCAGTCTCTGTTGGCGGTGACCAACTGGCGGTCTCGTGCCCTCACCCCGTCGGAGGTCTACACCGATGCGTTCACCGAGTGGGCCCACCACAATGCTGTCCACCTCTACATGGTGCTGATCGGCCCCAAGACGGAGGTCGACGAGTTGGCATTAGACGGTGACCACTTGCGACTGCGTGCGGATCATTGGCGACTACGTGCGCGGTTCCACGATGGCGTTGAGATGAAACCGCGCACCATCCGCGTCCCTTTCGAAGTGCTCCCCAGGGACGGCACTGCTCTCCGCGATGGGGCGATCGATTGGACAGACGAATCCGGCACGTCCCACCGGTGGAATGCAGCCCAAGTGGCTAGGTCGGTGCTGGAACACGCAGATCGGCTCGGTCACGATCTCGGCCCATGGCGTGAGAACACGATCCGCAAGTTCTTTACCTACCAAGTCGAGTACATCGGACAGTCATACGGGAAGCACGGTGAACGCACCGCCGCCGAGCGAATCGGCGAGGGACACATGAGAGTCCAGCAGGTTCTCGCCGAGGTGGCTGATCACCACCCAAGTGTTGCGGTCGCAGTGATCGTCATGGATGCGCACGTTTCAGGAAGAGAGATGACGCTAAGCGTGGGCCCGAACAATGACGACAGCCTCGCCGAACGCATACAACAGTTCATGACAGAACCGGACGGGCCGCTCGCCGATCAGGCCAAGCTCGTCACCGCCGCCGAAGCGATGCTCATCCGGTCCTTCCCTGCCGCACGAAACGACCAGTACAAGGACTTCCCCGTGAAGGACGCCCCTGCCCTGATACGCGAGCTACGTGAAGCGGGGATCTCGCACCTTGGGGTCCAGCTCGACGTCTCGCGAAGCTTGGCACGCATCCGCCATCCCGACGCAGACAAGCCAGCTGCTCAGATACTGCGGTTCGCAGTCAACCTCGAGACCGGGGCGCGCGAAACCCCCCGGACCTCTGCTCCACTTGCATGGCAAGCCGACTGAGCCTCCTCGCGCATACATGTCCCGAAAAGTCGATGCGCCGGCTCCACCGGTCGTGGGACATCCGAAGGCCCTGATCCAGAGCGTCGAGCCGTCCCGGATCCGGTGTCCCGACAACCAGGTGTCTGCGGGACACGACCGGGCGGAGAGATCCTCGTCTTCGACATATGCGTATGATGGTGCTACGCTTATCGTCATACTGTCTCACAGGAGATTCTCGTGGCTGTTCTGAACATCAGGGTGGATGACCGGGTGCGTGACCAACTCAGGGAGTTGGCCGACGACGAAGGCGTGACCCTCAGCGAGTTCGTGCGGGACAGGCTCATGGAGGCCGTCGTGCCCGTCTTCGAGGCCGAGGCAGAGCACGGCGACCAGGCTGCTCCGGACAGCATGAGGCTGGCCGACCGACAGGTGCTCTCGATGCTGCACCGGATCCTCGCCCGAGTGTTGCCAGAGGACGCCAACGACGTCGACGGTGATCCCGAGTACCAGCTGATGCGGGCACGCATCCTCGAGGAGGGTTTCACCGGCGAGTACTGGTACGAGGTGGCCGGGTTCCGGACCGAGCTCTCGAAGCGCGACTGCCGGCGGGTGATCGACATCCTGCAGATGTTCCGGATCCTGACCTACAGCATCAGCCACCTCGAGAAGGAGGGGACGCCGGTCGATGAGGATCTGGCCCGCGCTCTGGAGTTCCAGGGATTCGACTTCAACGACTCGCTGGAGGGCCATATGGACGACTACGTCAAGTTCCAGATGCGCGACGGCGACCGCTGGACCGAGCTGCAGCCGCAGATCGAGCGCACCGACGGCGGGAACTCGCACTTCCCGATGCTCGAGACCTACATGCGGATGCTGGCCGAGTACCGCCGCATCATGGACAGCCGGGACCGAGGCAGCTTCGACAGGCACGCCTACCTCCTGTCCGCAGAGGAGTTGCAGCAGATCCGCGATGCTCGGATCCACCCCTCACATCGCCACGAGTCGCAGGACTGACCAACGATGGGTACAAGCAACCGGCGTCGTGCTAACCTTCAGTCATCACGACCGGTTCCGCCTACCTCGGTAGGCCCAGGGCCGGTCTTCACTTTTCCCGGCGGTCGCGATGCACGATGACGTGAAGGCGTACCGAACCTACGAGGAGCAGGTCGACCTCCTCGCCGGCCGCGGCATGGCTATCGGGGACCGCGGCAAGGCGATCGCGACCCTGCAGCGAGTCAACTACTACCGCCTCAGCGGGTATTGGTACCCCTTCCGGCAGCTAGTCGGCGGGAACCGCGTAGACGACTTCTACCCTGGTACCAGCCTCGACGACGTGGTGGCGCTCTACGAGTTCGATGTCCGGCTGAGAGCGGCAACGTTCTCGGTGCTCGCCCCGATCGAGCTAGCGCTGCGAGCCCACCTTGGTCACGAGCTCGGCCGAGTGGACCCCTGTGCCCATCTCGATCCCGATCTGCTCGGCCCCACCGTGCGAAAGGGCAACTCGTACCGGAAGTGGCTGGAGGGCTATGAGGCAGAGCTCTCCCGCTCGCGCGAGGATTTCGTCGCGCACCATCACGACAAGTACGGCGGACGCTCCCAGTTTGGGCAGCGGTAGAAATCCTCGACTGGGGAAGCCTCACGTGGCTCTATGGCTTCGCTCCCCGAAAGGTTCAGGACGCCGTCGCTGACGCGTGCGGTCTGCGGGCACCGCAGCTCACGAGCTGGATGAAGGCGCTCAACCTCGTCCGGAACACGTGCGCGCACCATGGACGGCTGTTCAATCGTGTCCACACACTCTCGCCGAAGCTGCCGAAGGTTGGCGTCAACCCGGATCTCGACGCCGTCTCGACAGACTGGTCCCGGACGTTCGGTCAGCTGACGCTGATCCAGTTCCTGCTCGACCGGCTTGGACTCGGCCGGACCACGCTGCTGCCCGCAGTGATGAAGTCGTACCCGACCGTGCGTGCAGTGCCGATCACGCACATGGGCGCTCCGACCGACTGGCAGAGCGCGAGCGCCTCTGGGCCAGCACGCCGTGAGCGCGGTGGCTTGACTAACGGTGCATGTCGCACGAGTCAGAACCGCTCGCGGGCAGCGTCATAGACGGTCTGGAGGGTCGCCTGAAGTGCCTCGAGATCCGTGGCGAGCTGCTCGGCGTCGGCGAGATCGTTGACGATCGCCGTTACGTATCCGAGTGCCTCGCCCGCCAGGTCGCCGAGCCCCGGATCCATCAACCGGAGTACAGCCACCTCCTCGCCCAACTGCGCGGCGAAGTCCCGGACGCGGTCCTGTTGCTGTCGATGCGCTTCGTTGAAGCGCTGTTGAAACTCGTTGATCTGAGTCTGAGGAAGGCGGAAGCTGCTGGACGGAACCCGCGATTTGTTGCCGTCGTCGTCAACCTCGTAGATGATCCCCAGCGCGGCGTACCCCTTGTCGTCCGAGCGCCGGTACTCGTCATTGATGTCGCCAAGGGCAGCCGCCGCGGACTTTGCCGCCGCTTCAAGGCGGTACGCGAGACGAGCCAGTCGGTCGATCGCTGTCCGTTCCTCCGTGGAGAGTCGAATGAACCTCACAACGTCCTCGTCAGCGATGGCGACACCGCCGTCTGCTCCTTCGGCCTGTGCCTTCTTCCAGGCCTCCAGTTCCTCGACGGAGTAGATCGCGTCGTGACGATCCACCGGCTTGTGGTGAACGCCGCAGAGGAGCAGTAAGTTGTCCGGCCCGTCCAGGTCGCCGACGAACCCGGGATCGTGGCGCGGCCCGCCCGGAGCTTCGGATCGTATGTGGGCGATCTCGGCTACGACTGTCTTTCGGCCGCGATCTTCGTAGATCAGCGGGGTACGGCAGCCCGGGTAGCCGCACTGCCTGGCCTGCCCGAACAGCAGCTTGATCGTTAGCTTCGTGTAGTTCCGCGACATCGTTAGCCCACGACGAGGTTCATGAGCTCTGTGTAGCTGTCGACGACGTCGTACTTGACCTGATCGGCAGCGGCCTTGGCGCTCAGCGAGTCGAAGAACTTCCGGGCGCACTCGATCTTCGATTTTTCGACCTGGCGCAGTTGCATAGACGACATCGAGCCCTTGGTCTCAGCGACGAAGAAGATGTGCTTGACCGTGCCCTCCTTGAAGGCGACGGCCCAGTCAGGGTTGTAGTCGCCGACCGGCGTGGGGATGAAGAATCCACGCGGCAGTTTGGCGTAGACCACAACTTCGTCGCTGGTGTCGAGGTCTTCGACGAAGCTGCGCTCCGTCCCGGAGTCGGTGACGACGTAGTCGTAGATGTGCTTCTTCAGCTTGTCGCCGGCCTTGGTGAAGTCCTGCTTCGTCTGGTTGGCGGTGAAGATGTCGGTGTCGTGTCGGTCGTCCAGTGCGTCGTAGCTCAGGTGCTCGACGATGACCGTCGCCTTCTGCTCGTTGATGAGCCGCGCGCACTCGGTGATGAAGTGCTCCGGGTTCTGCCGGAACTTCGCGAAGGTTGTCGGCTTGATGGTCGTCAGGACCTTGGTGACGGTGCGACGAGTGAGCTGGGTCTTCTCGGTGATCTCCCCGAGTAGGTCGTACTTGACCTGCGAGCCCGAGCTGAGTGACTCGAACTCGGTCCGGTGCTGGCCCTTGTCGAAGCCTTCGCCCGTCCCGAGCTCGTCAGCCTCAAGCGCGTCCTTTTGCTGGCCGTGCTCGATGACGTACTGGAGCGCGCTGACCTTGAGTTGCGCGTCGAGGGCGGTCACGCACTTGCCGATGAGCTCATCCGAGTCGAACTCGACCTGGTAGACCGCCCTGTGGTTGATCCGGCTCCACAGCTCGGTGAATTCCTTCTTCTCAAAGTTCTTGTTGAGCGGGATCACCTTCGGCTTGCGGCTGTCGCCCGGCTCGGGGAGATCGAGGTACAGCGCGTCGACCAAGGGCCACACGAAGTCGATGACCGGCTTCAGGTTCGCGTCGCTGGTTGAAGCCAATGTGCCTTCGTCGCGGGCCTGCTTGTAGGACTCGGACAGGGTGTCGTCGTCGTTGATGTAGTCGTTCTTGAGCAGGTACCGATAGATCGCTCGTGCGAGCTTCTCCTCGACCACGCTCTCTTCACCGTCTGACGTGACGAAGGTCTTGCCGAGGAAGTACTTCTCCGTAGCCTTGCGCGGCCGGGCTGCGAGCGACTCGCTGATCTCGCGCTGCAGGCCCGTCACGAAGTCGGTGTACGACTCGTCGGTGGCGACGGTGAGCTCGTTTATCTGATGCACCGTGAGCGGGTTGTCCATCCGCTCGCCCTGCTGGTTCACCGCGAGCCGCAGCCCACGGCCGATCTCCTGACGCCGCGAGACGGTGTTGTCGCTCTTCTTGAGCATGCCCATCGTGAAGACGTTGGGGTTGTCCCAGCCCTCGCGCAGGGCCGAGTGGGAGAACAGGAATCGGGTCGGCTCCTCGAAGGAGAGCAGGCGTTCCTTGTGCTTCAGAATGAGGTCGTAGGCGTCGGTGTCGGTCGACTGGCCCTTCTCGTCTCCTCGGCCCGCGACCTTGCCGTCGATCTGGTGGCCCTTCTTGTCGATGGAGAAGTAGCCCTTGTGGGTGTCTTCGACCGAGATGTCCTTGAGGTAGAGCCTGTAGTCCTCGGCGTCGAAGGGCAGTTCGCTGAGGTAGTCGTCGACCTGGCTCTGGTACTCCTCTTCGAAGATGCGGGCGTACTCGCCCTTGGTGTCGTCGCGGTTGTAGTCGCGGTACTTGACGACCTCGTCGATGAAGAACAGCGAGAGCACCTTGATGCCCTGGCCGTAGAGCTCCCGCTCCTTGTCGAGATGGGCTCGGATCACCTCACGGATCTGGATCCGACGCTTGGCGGCCTCGGTGACGTCCTCGGTGATCTGTCCGGCGGTGACGATGTCGCCGTTGCTCAGCTCAATGATGTCTCGGTTGGCGTCGATGTCGGTGACGATCAGCGCCTTGCCATCAGGTTTGTACGCCTCGATGCCGCCGGCGAGGTCGTGCAGGTTGCTGCCCTGCTCGACGCGCTTGAGCTGGCGCTTGATGCCGGACTTGGTCTGCACCTCCAGCTCGACCCGCGCTGCCGGCTTCGCACCCTTCTTGACCTCGATCGCGTCGAGGTAGAGGTAGGCAGTACTACCAGCGAGGCCCTTGACAGTGATCCCACGGACAGCGATCTTCTTCACGAGCTTCTGGTTGTACGCATCAAGCGCATCGAGCCGGTGCACCTTGTTGTGGTCGACCTTGTGCGTGGCCGAGTAACGGAGCAGGAACAGCGGATCGAATCGGCTCAGCGACTCCTGGGCCTTGGGGCTGTCGATCTTCTGAGGCTCGTCAATGATCACGATGGGGCGGTTGGCTGCGATCACATCGATGGGCCGGCGTGACTGGAAGTCGTCCAGCTCGTCGTAGATCCGGCGGTTGTCCTTGCCCTTCGAGTTGAACGCCTGGATGTTGATGATCATGACCTGCACCCCGGCGTCGGAGGAGAAGCTCTCGAGCTCGTGCAGCTGGCTGGAGTTGTAGATGAAGGAGCGGGGCTTGGTGCCGTAGGTCTCTTGGAAGTGCTCTGCGGTGATGTCGAACGACTTCTGGACGCCCTCGCGGATCGCGACACTCGGCACGACCACGATGAACTTCGACCAGCCGTAGCGCTTGTTCAGCTCCATGATCGTCTTGATGTAGACGTAGGTCTTGCCGGTCCCGGTCTCCATCTCGACGTCGAGGTTGATCTTCCCGGCCTTGCTCGGGACCATCTCGTCCGATCGCGGAAGGTTCTGGTGCCGCTGGACGTCTTGGACGTTCTGCAGCAGCCGAGAGCCAGTCAGGCGGAGTTCAGCGTTGCGGAATCCCGCGAGTTCGATCTGTGTCTGGGGCTCACGACCAGGGTCGATCCGATACCTGGTCGCGTCCACCCGTGGCTGCCCGTTGAAGCACTCGACGACCGAGTCGACTGCTGCGGTTTGGTACGGCTGGATCTTGAACTGGAGCTTCACGACTCAGATCGCCTTCACGTCCGTAGCAGGCGAGAGCTGCTTGAAGATCTGCTCCGCGTTGATCCGATCGTCGTCCGAGGCGAACCCAGAGTCCCGGAAGACCGCCCGTAGGGGCCCCCGCTTCGCCATCTCACGGACCGTGTCGGAAGACACCTCGGCGTCGAAGCACGCGACCAACGCATCCTCGTCGACGACAAGGATCTCCTGGTCGTCGAGCTTCTCCGCATTGACCGGCATCGCGAGGTCCAGGCCCCAGTCGAGAAGCACCTGAAAGAGGAGGTCCTCGGCGGATCGATCAGGTTTCACGCTGTCCTCAAGACCAGAGAGTGTCTCCTGCTCAGTCTCGTCAGGCGTGCGCAGCACGTCTTCCATGTTCGTCGTGTCGACCTTCAACGACCTGAACCCGACGTCCAGCATCGCTGCCTTGTCCCTGAGCTTGTCCCCAGCGAGCCGAAGTCGTTGCTTCCCGACCTCGGCGACCGTGGCCGGTTTGCCCAAGGCAGTGAGGTACTTAATCGCGTTGGTGGTTATCTGCTTGGCGGCCCCCTTGGCCGTCTTTAGCGAGGCGTTCAGATCTTCGGCCACCTGAACCCCGATGAAGCGTGTCTCGCTCCCTGCGGCGAGGTTGAGCTCCCACACAGCATGGAGCGCCGATCCAGAGCCGGCGAACATGTCGAGTACGATGTCGCCGTTACCAACGCCGACGGCGTTGTAGATGTCGCGAAGGAGCCATTCGTCCTTGGGGTTGGTGAAGACCTTCTCGCCAAACAGCCCCTGGAGCCGCTTTGAGGCGGCGCGGCCATCGACGTGCCGGATGCTCGTCAGACTCTGATACTCCGTGTTCGCGAGATAGGTCTTCAAATTGGGAACCGTGCTGTGATCCGGCCCGAAATGGATGCGGTTCTCCGCGATCCGTTTCTTCATTGAGTCCTCAGGGAAAACCCATCCGCGTGCGGGGGCCTTGCACGGCTCGCCTGTCACCGGGTGAAGGAGCTCGTATACGTACTGCCCGTCGTTCGGGCCCGAGATGTTGTCTGCGAAGTAGACACCTCGCTCGTCCATGCGGTTGTAATGCTTGCTCGCGTAGACCGGGTCAGAGGGGGTGAAACCCTTGTACCACGCCTTGGCAGCCTCATGAATTGCATTCCAGTCGTCACCGAACTTCTTCCGGAACCCCTCGAAGGCGGAGTAAATCCGGTCGAGCCCCCCCCTTCTTCTCGAGCCACTCGCCAGGGTTGGCCGTCTTGTTCTTGACGAAGAAGACGATGTACTCGTGCTGCATTGAGATGTACCGCTGGTCGCTCCTGCTGCTGTTCTTCAGGACGATCTCGCCGACGTACGCGTCGGTGCCGAAGACCTCGGTGCCGAGGTTCACCAGGTTGGCGTGCTCGTTCTCGTCGATGGAGACCACGAGCACGCCGTCGTCAGTCAGCAGGTTTCGCGCGAGCTTGAGGCGAGGGAACATCATGCTCAGCCAGTCCGAGTGGTACCGCCCGTTAGCGTTCGAGTTAGTGACGAGCGGGACGCCATCCTCGCTGACCTGACCGGAGCGTCTGAGTTCCTCAGCCGAGCTCGTCGCGAACTTGTCGGCGTACACGAAGTCGTTGCCGGTGTTGTACGGCGGGTCGATATAGATGAGCTTGACCTTGCCGAGGTACGGCTCTTGGAGCAGCTTGAGCGCCTCGAGGTTGTCCCCCTCGATGAACAGGTTCTTCGTGGTGTCGAAGTCGACGGACTCGTCACGAACGGGCCGGAGTGTCTTAGCGACGGGTGCGTTGGCCGCAAACAGCGCCGCGCGCTTGCCTGGCCAATCAAGCTGGTATCGCTCCTGCGGCCCATCGATGACATGGTCGGAGAGTTCCTGACGCAGTAGGTCGAAGTCGAGGGCCCGCGCGGGGTTACCGTCGGCGTCGATGGACTCGGTGACGACCGACGGGAAGAGCTCGACGATCTTGTCGATGTTCTGCTCGGTCAGATCGGGTGAGTGCGTGTCTAGCTTCTCCACGTGGCGTCCTCTGTCGTCGTCTCGTCTGGGGTAGTCGTATTGTCAAGCTCAGCTTGGAGCGCGCGCAGGTCTCGGCGAAGCTCGACCTTGCGATTGAACTGAGGTTCGAGGCGCACCTTCGTCTCGAGCCGGCCAATCTCCCGCTCCAACTTTCGGATGTGCTCCATCCTGGCGATGCCGTCCGATAGTTTCTCGCCGCGCCGGAGCGGATGTGGGAGGAAGGCACCCAGCAGCTGGGCGTAGAGGCCTTCGATGTCGAGCGCTTGCGGAAGCGCAGCACGCTCGTCGGCGTCTCGGATCCATCCAGAGCGGAAGTAGGCCTTCGCCTTCGGCTTGCCTGCGGAGGACTGCACGTCGGCGGCGGACATCGCCTGCTCGACCCAGCTGCCGTCGTCGCGTCGCAGTTCGAAGACGATGGGCGACGGGATGGACTTGTCGATGGTTGCGAGGACCGTGTCGTCCAGCGTGGCGTTCTTGAGTTCAATCTCGAACACTTGAATCTCGGAGACGTTCGCAGTGCCCTTGAGCCGGACGGACTCCTCGCCGAGCTTGTATGCCCAGCGGACGCGCTGGATCTGGTCGATGAAGCGTTGACGGACTGCGGTCGTCACGCTGCCTTCGGAGTAGAGGCGTTCCTTGGGGATGATGCGGTCGACCCGCCCGGCTTTGGGCCACTGGAACAAGGTCTTTGGTTCAACTGGCTCAACCACGGAGGGGCTCCTCGGGTTCGACGATCGCGAGGAAGGCGATCAGCTCGAAATCATCCAGTCCCGCGAAGCTCTGCTCCAGGGCCGTGGTCCTGGCACCCGCGAAGAGACTGTCGATGTCTCGTTGCTCCGTGACGTCGATGAGTGAGCCGATCGCCTGGTTGAGGAGCGTCGAGTAGGCGCTCATGTCGACGCCTTCTCGGGTGGCGGCATTGAAGACGCGGAAAGCGGGCGCAATGGGTTCGATCCTGCCGCGGGCGCTGCTGCGGATGAGATCGAGCAGTGCCTTCACCTCGGTGTGGTCGGCGACCACGTCGCCGTCATTGCCGAGGTACACGAGGTAGTGCGGGTGCAGTCGGTTGTGTCGGTTGACCTTGACCTGCTCGTCGACGCTGCGCAGGGCGAAGATCACGCCCGGCTGGAGTCCCTTGGCCGGGTCCGCAGGGACAACGGCATGGAGGCCCTTGGGCGCTGAGGCGATGTCGCCGTAGGTCTCCATGTAGGACAGCAGGTCCATACGGAAGTCGTTGAGACCGAGGTCGGTGATCGAGACACCGGTGTTTGCATCCTCAAGCTCGAGGATCTCGTCCTGGAGTTTGCGCAACTGCTCCCGACGGAAGGCAGTGTCACCTGCCTGCTGGGTCAGGAGGTTGTCGTCGGCGGTCGCTGCGAGGTCGGCGATGACCATGCGGTTCTCGACTCGTTCCTTGAGATTGATGTACTCGTCAAGGGAGATGTCAGGCCAGAAGTTGACCATCTGGATCGTCGCGTTGGCCGAGCCGATCCGGTCGATGCGCCCGAACCGCTGGATGATCCGGACCGGGTTCCAGTGGATGTCGTAGTTGATCAGGTAGTCGCAGTCTTGGAGGTTCTGTCCCTCGGAGATGCAGTCGGTGCCGATCAGGACGTCGATCGATGCCGATTCGTTCGGGAACACGAGGTCCTTGTCCTTGGACTGGGGCGAGAACAGAGTGAGGACCTTCTGGAAGTCGTACCCGTCGCCGAGGGTGGTCTTCGGCCTCGTGCTGCCTGTGACCAGCCCGAGCTCGATGCCGCGCCTCCCGCTGAGTGCGGGTTGCAGCTCCCTATAAAGATAGTTTGCGGTGTCGGCGAAGGCGGAGAAGAGCAGGACCTTCTTGTTGTCGCCGTTGATGGGGTTCTGGATCTTGTTCAGGATCTCCTGCTTGAGCCGCTGGAGCTTGCGGTCGTGTTCCGGGGTGACCTGGTCTATGGCGTCGACGAGCTCGCGCAGCGTTTCGCGGTCATTCGAGAGGTCCTTGCGCCAGGAGATGGTGTCCATGTCGCCGAGATCGATCTCGAGTTTGTTGCCGACAGACAAGTTCTCGGGCACTTCGAAGTCGTCGTCATCGGCGTCGATGTCCAAGTCGACGCGAGGTCTTCGACTGCGCCATCATGGCTGTCGAGTGTCTTGAGCGCTTGGCTTACTGCGCTGTCGACCTTCCTCAGGGTGATGCGGAAGGCCTCGACCGAGCTCTCCAGGCGCTTGAGGAGGTTGACCGTCATCAGCTTCTGGAGGCCGCGCTCACGGCCTGCCTGGCCGAGGTTGCCGCGCGCGGTGCCACCCTGGACGCTGGAGATGTCGACGTACTTCTGCATCTTGCTGGCGTGCACGTACGACAAGGGGGCGTAGACCGCGAGGTTGAGCTGCTGCAGTCGCTCGAAGATCTCGTTGAAGCTCGGGGCATCGGGGAGGTCAGTAAGCGGCTCTCGGATCGAGACCGGCGGGCGACGCTTTGGGAAAACACCGATCTCGGACGTGTCGTAGAACGCCTGAATGTGTTTACGCGACCGTGCGATGGTCACCGCATCGAGAAGCTCGAAGAAGTCGAAGTCGAGCATCCTGAGGATCGCGTCGGTGGTGCGCTCTTCAGCAGGAAGCTCCGACCACTTCTTGAAGGCGATCTGGGCATCGCGGAAGACCTGCTCAACGCTAGTGGAGATATCCAGCTTCGCGGAGAGGTTCTCGGACTCGCCCTCGTACGCGAGCGCCAGCTGGTTCTTGAGGTCGAGGAACCTGTTGTTGACCGGGGTGGCGGAGAGCATCAGCACCTTCGTCTTGACGCCCTGTTGGACGACCTGGCGCATCAGCCGCTGATACCGGCTTTCCCTCTCCTCGGCGTAGTCAGCGTTGCGGAAGTTGTGCGACTCGTCGATGACGACCAGGTCGAAGTTGCCCCAATTGACCTTAGCGAGGTCGAGGCTCCCCGAGAGGCCCCTGTCACGGGAGAGGTCGGTGTGTGCGAGGACGTCGTAGTTGAAGCGGTCCTTGGCGAGGATGTTGGTGACGTAGGGGCTGTTGTAGGTCGTCCAGTTGTCGGAGAGCTTCTTCGGGGCGAGAACTAGGACCGACTTGTTGCGCAGCTCGTAGTACTTAATGACGGCAAGCGCGGTGAACGTCTTACCGAGGCCGACGCTGTCAGCCAGGATGCAGCCGTTGTACATCTCGAGCTTGTTGATGATGCCGGTGGCGGCGTCGCGCTGGAAGTTGTAGAGGCGGTTCCAGACCTCGGTGTCCTTGTACCCAGTGAGGTCGTTGGGGAGCACGTCCTCGCTGATGTCCTCGAGGAACTCGGCGAAGAGGTTGTAGAGGATGAGGAAGTAGATCCGCTCGGGACTGTTCTCCGCGTACACCGAGGAGATGTGCTCGTGGATCAGCTCGGTGACGTCCTCGACCTGCTGGGGGCTGTTCCAGATCTGGTCGAAGGTCTGGAGGTAGGCGGCCGTCATCGGTGTGTCGTCGAGCTTGTTCACCAGGTAGGAGACGGCATCACCCTTCTCGTAACCGAGGTCGGCCGAGGTGAAGCCGTGCAGTGGCATGTAGGCGGTGGCGTCATCCACGACGGCGAACTGCTGCATCTGGGCACCGGTCTTGTTCGACCTGAAGGTGACCTTGGACTTGATCCACTCGGCGCACTCACGGGCTATGGCGCGCTGGTTAAGCTTGTTGCGGAGACGGATCTCGAACTCGGAGCCGTAGAGGCTGGACTCACGCCGCGCCTGCGGGATGAAGAACTCTCGTCGCTCCTTTCGAGCCCGATCTGTTGCCTCGCTGGCCACGAACGTGGGCGAAGTGAAGATGAACTCCAACGACTCTAGGTCCGTGAGCTCGTCCTTGAGCGCCTCGAACGCGTAGATCGAGAAGGTGGACGCTGCGACGCGGAGCCGGGCACCCGGTGTGATCGTCCGCCTGAGGTCCTCCCCCAAGAGCCGGTTGATGTTGTCGATGATCTCCATCAGCCGTCCTCGTCCTTAGGACTGCTCTCGTCTGCCCCCTTGGCTCGGACCCAAGCGTCGACCTCGCTCACCTGAAACTTCCAGAGCCGCCCGACCCGGTGTGCCGGCATCTTCCGCTTGGCGATCCAGGTGTAGACGCTGTCCTTCGTCACACCGAGGTGCTCGGCGATCTCATCGGCTGACACCCAAGGCTCGGTCACGAGCCCATGCTAGTACGATTAAGCCTGGTCTTTGCCGGTTCCTCCGAGTTTCTCAGCCAGCCAGCTGCTACACGTCGGCCAGCGGGACTTGGTCGGTGTCACCTCCCGCCGGCGCGGGTGGCTCTTCTGCCAGACCGATCGCCTCCCCATCCACGATCGTCGCCGGGTCCAGCTCGCACTCGGGGCAGCGCGTCGAGCCGGTGAAGGCGCTGTGCAACGTCTTGTGCGTGTTGTGCGAGGTCTTCTCGACCACGTGGCCGCAATACAGGCGCAGCCGCCACCGCATCAACTCGTGAGGCGGAGTTCGATGGCCGAGCAAGCGGCTGAGCTCGGAGACCTGCCCCGGCTGCAGCGGTGGTGCCTGTTGAGCGAGCCGATGTGCGTGTTCACGGATGCGCCCAGACTCCTCCTGCGCCCTCTGGTGCTTCTTCGTGAGCTCGAAGGGGGTCTCCAGGCCTCCCCGCTGCTCGTACTCCGTGAGGTCCACCATGACTACTCCTCCATATGCCGCTCGACCGCTTCATCCCAGGCTTCGACCTCGTGCGCAGTGAAGGTGTGCCGGTTCATCTCGGTGACGAGGTAGCCGAGCTCGCGCCACGCCTCGGCGTAGGCAGGGTCGATGCCGGTGGCGTCGAAGGCCTCGAAGATCATGTCCCAGTCGAAGTCGAGTTCTTCCAGGGGCCGTGGCTCACGTGCCTCCGCGTCGAAGAAGAGCGGGTCCTCGGGGCCAGGCTCGCGCCCGAACGTCTCAACGAACAGTGCGCGTCGACGCCGGAGCACGTCGGCCATCTGCACGCCGGTCTCAGACTCTGCGTCCCAGGAGTACTGCCGGCCAGTCGGCGTCCGGGCGGTCTGCACGAACCTCATGTTCCCGTCGCGTTCGCGTACAAGACGGGCGTGCTCCTCACGCCGCTGTTCCGCTGCCCGTCGAGGGTCTCCCGACATCCGGTGGCGGGTGCTCTTCTTGCGCTTGTTCTTGGCCATCGTCCACCAGTCTGCACGGTGCCGGTGACTGCCGCCAGCGACTGACCGCGTTGTGCACGGTGGGTGCACAGTAGAGCGTCAATAGCGCTCTGACCTGCGGAAACGTGGCCCTCTAGAAGTACCAGGGGTAGGGGCCCCAGTCCGGTGCCCGCTTGTCCAGGAAGGCGTCGCGGCCCTCGACCGCCTCGTCGGTCATGTAGGCCAACCGGGTCGCCTCGCCGGCGAAGACCTGCTGCCCCATGAGCCCGTCGTCGGCGAGGTTGAAGGCGAACTTCAGCATCCGCTGCGCCGTGGGGCTCTTGCCGAGGATCTCCCGGGCGGCCTGGACCGCCTCGGCCTCCAGCTCGGCGTGGTCGGCGACGAGGTTGACCGCGCCCATGCGCTGCATCTGCTCGGCGTCGTAGGTGCGCCCGAGGAAGAAGATCTCGCGGGCGTTCTTCTGGCCCACCATCGCGGCGAGGTAGGCCGAGCCGTAGCCGGCGTCGAAGCTTCCGACGTCGGCGTCGGTCTGCTTGAAGCGGGCGTGCTCGCGGGAGGCGATCGTGAGGTCGCAGACCACGTGCAGGCTGTGCCCGCCGCCGGCCGCCCAGCCGCCCACCACCGCGATCACGACCTTGGGCATCGTGCGGATGAGGCGCTGGACCTCGAGGATGTGCAGGCGGCCACCCTCAGCCTTGACCCGCGCGGCGTCGACGCTGTCCGCGGTCTCGGCGTCGGCATACTGGTAGCCGCTGCGGCCGCGTATGCGCTGGTCGCCGCCGGAGCAGAAGGCCCAGCCGCCGTCCTTGGGAGAGGGGCCGTTGCCGGTGAGCAGCACGACGCCCACGTCCGGGGTCATCCGGGCGTGGTCGAGAGCGCGGTAGAGCTCGTCGACGGTGTGCGGGCGGAAGGCGTTGCGCACCTCCGGGCGGTCGAAGGCGATCCGCACGCAGCCCAGCTCGGCGTGCCGGTGGTAGGTGATGTCGGTCAGCTCGAAACCCTCGACCGGCTTCCAGGCGGCGGGGTCGAAGGGGCTGCTCGGGGCGTGGCGCGGGTCGGCGTTCTCGGTCACGGCGTCACTGTAACGAGCAGGGGTGAGCGCTCCTGTCCTGGAGACCGACGTCACGGAGGGAGACGGCCCACGTGCTCAGCACCGTGCTCGACAGGAGGGTGCGGTATGCCCGACCGGGCCTGCCGCGCTACCTCCGGCATGCGACGCGCACCCTGCGGATGCCGCCCGGCATGGCCGCCGTCACCGCGGCGATCCACACGACCGCACGGCTCGGCCTCGCGGACGGGTTGAGCGACGACGTGCAGCGGGTGCTGGGTGAGCCGCCCGCCTCCTTCGCGGAGTTCGCCCGGCGGGAGCAGCCCCTATGGTCGCGGCGCGGTGGCTGACCGCGGGGCGAGAGAGGATCAACCGTCGCGCGAGGAGAGCACGCAGAACTCGTTGCCCTCCGGGTCCGCCAGCACGGTGAAGGTGTCGGTCTCGGTCTGACCGACGTCGACGTGGGTGGCGCCCAGGTCGAGCAGCCGCCGCACCTCGGCGTCCCGGTCCTGGCTGGTGTGCGGGGCGAGATCGAGGTGCAGCCGGTTCTTGACCTCCTTGCCCTCGGGCACCGGCACGAAGACGAGCCCCTGGCCGCGCCGCATCCAGGCGTCGAGGTCGCTCTCGTGCTCGGGCCCCTCCAGCGCGAAGCGGGGGACCGCGACCGCCTCCTCCGGGGTGTCGTAGGCGACGGTCCAGTCCAGCGCCTCCGCCCACCAGCGGGCCTGGGCCTGCGGGTCCCGGCAGTCGACGACGACGGTGTACCACTTGAGTGCCATGTGGTCATCCTGCCCGCGGATCGGCCCGCGATGGGAGCCCTTCGGCGAGGTCGCGGACAGGTGGCGTCCGTCGGCGGCCGGGGGAGGTCGTCCTACGCTGGACCGGTGCCCGACCCCGAGATCCCGGACCTGGACGAGCTGCTGGCCGCCGCGCACGTCGTGCGGCTGCCGATGCGGGTGCGCTTCCGCGGGGTGACCGCGCGCGAGGCGGTGCTGCTGCGCGGCCCGGCCGGCTGGGCCGAGTGGGCCCCCTTCGTCGAGTATGCCGACCCCGACGCCGCGCGCTGGCTCGCCGCAGCGGTCGAGGCCGGATGGGGCGAGCTGCCCCCGCCCGTGCGCGACGAGGTCGGGGTCAACGCCACCGTCCCGGCCCTGCCGGCCGCCGAGGTGGAGGGCCTGCTCGCCCGGGTGGACGCCCGCCGGACCGCGAAGGTCAAGGTGGCTGAGGCCGGCCAGGGTCTCGTCGACGACGTCGAGCGGGTCACCGAGGTGCGTCGGCTGCTCGGGCCGCAGGCCCGGATCCGGGTCGACGCCAACGGCGGCTGGTCGGTGGAGGAGGCGACCACGGCGCTCGCCAGGCTCGCGCCGCTGGACCTGGAGTATGCCGAGCAGCCCTGCGCCACCGTCGAGGAGCTGGCCGAGCTCCGGCGGACCCTGGCGCGCAACGCCGTCGACGTGCCCGTCGCCGCGGACGAGTCCATCCGCCGCGCCGAGGACCCGCTGCGCGTGGCGCGGCTGGACGCGGCCGACCTCGTCGTGGTCAAGGTCGCACCGTTGGGCGGCATCGCCCGTGCCCTCGACGTCATCGAGCGGTGCGGGCTGCCGGCCGTGGTCTCCTCGGCGCTGGACACCTCGGTGGGCCTGTCGCTCGGGGTGCGGCTCGCCGCAGCCCTGCCGACCCTCCAGCACGACTGCGGGCTGGGCACGGCGACCCTGCTCGACACCGACGTCGTGGCCGAGCCGCTGGCGCCGAAGGCCGGCCGGCTGACGCTCCAGCGCGCCGAGGCGGCCCGGGACTCGGTCGACCCGGCCGCGCTCGCGGCATACCGACCGGTGCCGGAGCGTGAGACCTGGTGGCGCGACCGCCTCACCCGCGCCCACGCGCTCCTCTGACCGCGCTGAAAGATTTACGCGACGGAAACATCGGTAACGCACCTTTTACACCGATGCGCCTGCTCCCGAAACATCCCCGGTCTTGACTGGTGCGCACGGCGAGCGGACTCCCACCCCCGACAGACGTGACGCGGGGAGCCCGAGCGCACCACCACTCACTGGAGGCACGCAACGATGGAACTCTCGACCAGCGACGTCTGGGTCATGGTCTCGGCGGCGCTCGTGCTGCTGATGACGCCGGGCCTGGCGTTCTTCTACGGCGGTATGGCGCGAGCCAAGGCCTCGACGAACATGATCATGATGAGCTTCGTCTCGATCGGTCTCGTCGGTGTGGTCTGGGTCCTCTGGGGCTACGGCATGTCGGCCGCCCCGCCGCTGCTCGGCGGTCTCGTCGGCAACCCGGCCGCGGACTTCGGGCTCGCGAACCACGTCGGCACCGCTGACATGATCGGTATCGGCTTCGGCGCGACCTTCGCGATCATCACCGTGGCCCTCATCTCCGGTGCGGTCGCCGACCGCACCCGCTTCGGCTCCTGGTCGGTCTTCGTGCCGATCTGGGTCACCCTGGTCTACTGCCCGCTGGCCTTCATGGTGTGGGGCGGTGGCCTGCTCTCCGCCGACGGCGCGATCGGCGCCACCTTCGGCGAGGCGATCGACTTCGCCGGTGGCACCGTGGTCCACATCAACGCGGGCCTGGCGGCCCTGGTGCTGGTCTACATCATCGGCTCCCGCAGCGACTTCGGCCCCAAGGGCTTCCACAAGCCGCACAACATCCCCCTGATGATGCTCGGCGCCGCCCTGCTGTGGTTCGGCTGGTTCGGCTTCAACGGTGGCGCCGCGGGCACCGCTGAGGAGGCTGGCCTGATCTGGGTCAACACCATGGTCGCCCCGGCCGCCGCGATGCTGGCCTGGCTGATCACCGAGCGCGTCCGCGACGGCCACGCCACCTCCCTGGGTGCCGCCTCCGGCGTCGTCGCCGGTCTGGTCGCGATCACCCCGGCCTGCGCCAACGTCTCGGCCCTCGGCGCGATCCTCATCGGCGTCCTCGCCGGTGTCGCCTCGGCGCTCGCGGTGGGTCTGAAGTACAGGTTCGGGTATGACGACGCCCTCGACGTCGTCGGTGTCCACCTGGTCTCGGGCATCGTCGGGACCGTCATGATCGGCTTCCTGGCGCTGCCGGTCGACGGCGAGGGCGGGGGCCTCTTCTACGGCGGCGGCGCCGGGCAGCTGGTGGCCCAGGTCGTCGCCACCCTGTTCACCCTGGTCTACACCGGCGTGATGACGGCCCTCATCGGCCTGGCGATCGCCAGGACCATCGGCTTCCGCGTCAGCGCCGAGGACGAGGCCCGCGGGGTCGACCTGTCCGAGCACAGCGAGTCCGCCTATGCCTTCGGTGATGAGGAAGCCTCCTACGACCCCATCGCCGAGGAGGCCCGCGCCTAGTCGCTCGGGGCGACGCGCGAGCCAGCACGACAGCGGGGCACCCACGGCCGACAGCCGCCGGGGTGCCCCGCTCGTGCGTCCCGAGCCGCACCCTGACGGGGCAAGTCATTCGACCCGTGCCGCCGCGGGCGATATCCTCAGGTGTTCCCGTTCCATCCCCCACACACTTTCGTGAGGTGCTCCCGTGCCCACCGGCAAGGTCAGGTTCTTCGACGAGGACAAGGGCTTCGGCTTCGTGTCCAGCGACGAGGGCAGCGACGTCTACGTGCCCCGCTCCGCCCTGCCCGAGGGCGTGGGTGCGCTCCCGCGCGGCAGCAAGGTGGAGTTCGACGTCGTCGCGGGCAAGCGCGGCGACCAGGCGCTGCACGTGCGGCTGCTCGACCCAGCCCCCTCGGTGTCGCGCGGTCTGTCGATGCGCGACCGCAAGCCGGCCGAGGAGATGGTGGTGGTCGTCGAGGACCTCATCACCCTGCTCGACCAGGCGTCCTCGTCCCTGCGCAAGGGCCACTACCCCGACCGCACCCACGGTGCGGCGATGGCCAAGGCGCTGCGCGCGGTGGCCGACCAGTTCGAGGCCGGGAAGTAGCCCGTATGCCCTCTCCCCGCAGCGATGCCGTCCTGACCGGTGCCGTCGAGGTCGCCCGCGCCGCCGCGGTTGAGATCGCCGAGCCGGGCACCGTCGGCGACCACCTCGAGGTGGTCATGGAGGCCGAGCGGCTGGCGACGCACTACTTCGCCTGCACCGCTGCCGCTTACCCGGGCTGGCGCTGGGCCGTGACGCTCTCCCGCGTCCCGCGGGCACGCAAGGCCACCATCAGCGAGGTGCATCTCCTCGCCGGCGAGGGGGCCTTGCTCTCCCCGGAGTGGGTGCCGTATGCCGAGCGCCTCGCCCCCGGTGACATCGGCCCCGGTGACCGGACCGCCTTCGTCGCGGACGACCCGCGGCTGGAGGCCGGCTTCGAGGCCACGGGGGAGGAGGACGTCGACCAGGTCGCCCTCTGGGAGCTGGGGCTCGGACGGCCCCGGGTCCTCTCGGCCGAGGGCCGTGACGCGGCGGCCACCCGGTGGCAGGACGGCGACCACGGCCCCACCAGCGAGAGTGCCCGCAAGGCTCCCGCGCCCTGCCGGACCTGCGGCTACTTCCTGCCGATGGCCGGAGCGTTGCGCACCGTCTTCGGCGTCTGCGCCAACGAGTGGTCGCCCGCGGACGGCTCCGTCGTGGCCCTCGACTTCGGCTGCGGGGCGCACAGCGAGGTGGACGTCGAGAAGCGGGCGCCGGAGCGCATCGACCCGCCGGTGCTCGACGACGAGACCGAGATCGTCTTCAGCGACCGCTGAGGACCACGGCTCACGCCTCGGCGGCGTTGCCCTTCCCGCGGCGCAGGTAGGCATACCCCAGCGCGCCGAGCACGATCCCCGCGACGGGCACCCAGACCCACCACTCGCGGTCCCCGGTGCGCAGCGAGGGCAGCGCGAGCAGGACCGCCAGGACCACCAGCCAGACGAGGATCCCCCAGCGCACCAGGGTGATGGTGCGCAGGGTGACGTCTGGCGGCCGGACGTCCTCCGGGGGCCGGTTCGGCGGAATCCTGCTCACGCCACCAACGTAGCCCTTTCCACACCGGGAACGCGCCGATGGCTCCATCGTTAGATGAAGTAATGAGATAGACTAACGACTGTATGCCTGACACCTCACCCGATCCCGCGACCGCCGCCCTGGCGCACGACCTGCGCATCGCGTGCATGCGGGTCGCCCGCCGGGTGCGTTTCGACGCCGGCAACACCATCGCCCCGCACCACTTCAGCGTGCTCGTGCGGCTGAGCGAGCAGCCGCGCACCCTCGGCGAGCTGGCGTCGATCGAGCAGGTGAGCCCGCCGAGCATGAGCCGGACCGTGACCCAGCTGACCGACCTGGGGTATGTCGACCGGTCGCCCGACGCGGACGACGGCCGGCTGGTGCGGCTCTCGCTGACCGACGAGGGCGGGGCGGTCGTGGGTCGTGAGCGCGCCCTGCGGGACGCCTGGATGGCGGCGCGCCTGGACGGTCTGAGCAGCGCTGACCGGGGCGTCCTGCGGCAGGCCGCGGAGCTCCTCGAGGGGCTCCTGTGCGGCGACGTCGACCGGGGCGAGGCGTCCCGGGAGGGCACGGGGACGGGGGAGGTGCGGTGAGCGCGATGTTCTCCGCGCTCTCGGTGCGCAACTACCGGATCTACGCCACCGGCGGCATCATCTCCAACACCGGGACCTGGATGGGCCGCATCGCCCAGGACTGGGTGGTGCTCACCGAGCTCACCGACAACTCCGCGCAGGCGCTCGGTCTGGTCACCGGCCTGCAGTTCCTGCCGATCCTGCTCTTCTCACCGGTCGCGGGAGCGATCAGCGACAACTTCTCCAAGCGCAAGGTCATGCTCGTCAGCCAGAGCGCGATGGCCTTCTTCGCCACCGTCATGGGGATCGCGGTGCTCACCGGCCACATGGAGCTGTGGCACATGTTCGTCCTCGCCTTCCTCTCCGGCACGGCGGCCGCCGTCGACGCCCCCGCCCGCCAGGCCTTCGTCTCCGAGATGGTCCCGAAGGCGCAGATCACCAATGCCGTGGGGCTCAACTCCGCGTCCTTCCACTCCGGCCGCCTCATCGGCCCCGCGGTGGCCGGCCTGCTCATCGCTGCCGTCGGCACCGGCCCGACGCTGCTGCTCAACGCGGTGACCTTCGTCGCGGTGATCCTGGCGCTGCTCGCGATGGACCCCTCCCAGCTCGCGACCCGCGACCGCACCGGACCCCGCGGCAGCGTGCGCGAGGGCATCGCCTACGTCCGCGGCCGGCCGGACATCCAGCTCATCCTCGTCATCGCCTTCATGCACGGCACCTTCGGGATGAACTTCCAGATCTTCAACGCCCTCATGTCCACCGAGGTCTTCGGCAAGGACGTCGCCGAGTTCGGGATCACCGGCTCGGTCATGGCCATCGGCTCCCTCGCCGGCGCCCTCCTGGCCGCGCGCCGCGACCGCCCCCGGTGGCGCCTGCTCCTGGGCTCGCTGGCCGCCTTCGCCGGGTGCACCGCGCTCATCGCCCTCGCACCGAGCTTCACGGCATACACCCTCCTGCTGATCCCGACCGGCCTCTTCGCCCTGACCGTCATGGTGAGTGCCAACGCGATGGTCCAGCTGAGCGTCGACCAGGCCGTCCGCGGTCGGGTGATGGCGCTCTACATGGCCGTCTTCATGGGCGGCACGCCGGTGGGATCCCCCTTCCTCGGGTGGTTCGCCGAGCAGTTCGGTGCCCGGGCGACGGTGCTCATCGCCACGGTGATGTGCGGCGCCACCGCTGTCCTCGCCGCCGTCCACGTCATGCGCCACGACCACCTGCGGCTGCGCTTCCGCGCCCGTTGGCCGCGCCCGGTCTACCTGGTGCGCATGACCGAGCCGCTCCCTGAGAAGGTGACCTGATGAGTGCCCGAACCCGTCGCCTCGTCGTGCTGGTGGCCCTGGCCGCCCTGATCCTCGTCCCCGTCCTGGCGGCCCTGGGCTGACGATGACCTCCACCACGCGCCCCACGCTCACCGGCTCGGTCGGCATGGTCTCCAGCACGCACTGGATCGCCTCCTCGGCCGGTATGCGGATGCTCGAGCTGGGCGGCAACGCCGCCGACGGGGCGGTCGCCGCCGGCTTCGTGCTGCAGGTCGTCGAGCCGCACCTCAACGGTCCGGGGGGCGATCTGCCGCTCATCGTCGCCTCCGCCGACGACCCGACGCCGCGGGTCCTGTGCGGCCAGGGCCCGGCGCCGGCCGGCGCCACCCCCGAGCACTTCGCCGCGGCCGGGCTGGACCGCGTCCCCGGGTCCGGGCCGCTGGCCACCGCCGTGCCCGGCGCGACCGTCGCCTGGCTCACGCTGCTGCGCGACCGCGGGACGATGAGCGTGCAGGAGGCGCTCGGCCCGGCGATCCACTACGCCCGGCACGGTCACCCGGTGGTCCCGCGGGTCAGCTCGACCATCGACTCGGTGCGTGACCTGTTCGCCTCCGACTGGCACACCTCGGCCGACCAGTGGCTCGTCGACGGCGGGGCGCCCGCGCCCGGGACCGTCGTCACCAACCCGGCCTGGGCCGACACGCTGGAGCGGCTGCTCGAGGCAGAGCGGGACGCGGTGCGGGACGGCGGCTCACGGGAAGCCGGCATCGACGCCGTGCTGACCGCCTGGCGGCAGGGGTTCGTCGCCGAGGCCATCGGCGCCTTCGCGCAGCGCGCCTTCCGGCACAGCGGCGGCGCGGTCCTGCCCGGTGTGATCACGGCCGAGGACGTCGCGACCTTCGAGGCCACCTGGGAGGACGCGGTGACGGCGCAGTGGCGCGGCCACACGATCGCCAAGACCGGTCCGTGGGGGCAGGGTCCGGCGCTGCTGCAGGTGCTCGCGATGGTGGACGAGGTGGCCGGCGAGGACCCGGGCGCGACCGATCTGGACACGGTCGCGGGGGTGCACACCCTCGCCGAGGTGTGGAAGCTGGCCATGGCCGACCGGGAGGCGTGGCTCGGCGACAGCGCGGGCGAGGACGCCCTGCCCATGAGCGACTTCCTCGACCCGGCCTACGTCGCGGACCGGGCGGCCCTCGTGGGCGAGCGCGCCTCCCGCGAGCTCCGGCCCGGCGCACCCGGAGGCCGCGAGCCCCGGCTGGCCGCACAGGCGATGGTCCCCGAGGGTGCGGGTGCGGACGCCGCCGACGGCAGCGCCGGTGAGCCCACCGTGCAGCGGGACGGCGCCACCCGGGGCGACACGTGCCACGTCGACGTCGTGGACCGGTGGGGGTTGCTCGTCTCCGCCACCCCCAGCGGCGGCTGGCTGCAGTCCAGCCCGTTCATCCCCGAGCTCGGCTTCGCGCTCGGCAGCCGGCTGCAGATGACCTGGCTCGAGCAGGGGCTTCCCAGCTCGCTCGTCCCCGGCCGGCGACCCCGCACCACGCTGACGCCGACGATGGTGCTGCGCGAGGGCATACCCGTCCTCGCCTGCGGAACCCCCGGAGGCGACCAGCAGGACCAGTGGCAGAGCGTCTTCCTGCTGCGCCATCTCGTCGGCGGCGCCGGGCTGCAGGAGGCGATCGACGCGCCGGTCTTCCACACCACGAGCTTCCCCGGCTCGTTCCACCCGCGCGCGAGCGAGCCCGGCGTGCTGGTCACGGAGTCCCGGCTGGGTGCGGACGTGCTGGACGGGCTGCGCGCCCGCGGGCACGAGGTCCTGGACCAGGGCCCGTGGAGCCTGGGCCGGATGTGCGCCGTCGCCCGCGACCCGGAGACCGGGGTGCTCAGCGCCGGGGCGAACCCCCGGGGAATGCAGGGGTATGCCGTCGGGCGTTGACACCAGGAGACCGCCTACCCTGGCGGCACACCCCAGATCCGCAGGAGGACCCGTGCCCGGCAAGACCCGGCTGGCCAAGCAGGCGATCAAGTACGGACCCGTGGTCTACGCCATGGCGCAGAAGTACGGCCCGCAGGTGGTCGACCAGATCCTCAAGCAGCGTGAGCCCGCGACCCGGTTCGTCCAGGACCAGGCCGCCAAGGCCCGCACCAACCCTCGCAAGCACGCCCTCGCCCACGCGGACACCGTGGTGGAGGGCTCGTTGCAGCAGGTCTTCCACCGCGGCCAGCCCTACTGGGTGGTCTTCTCCCGCAACGAGCCGGTCGGCGTGCACCCGCACACCGACGCCCCCTTCGGCACCCTGCTGCTCAACGCCGACCCGGCGAAGCGGCACACTCCCGACGAGCTGCGCCGCACCGTGCACCTGCCGCGCCGGGGCAGGCGATGAACGGCGCGCTCGGCGGGCGGGCCGACTACACCGGGGAGGGGATCACCGAGCAGGACGCCCCGGAGGCGCCGCTGCCGCTGGTGCAGGACTGGCTGGACCAGGCGATCGCCCGGCACGAGGAGCGCGGGGACGTGCCCGAACCGGCGGCCCTCTGGGTGGCCACGGTCGACGCCGACGGTATGCCCGACGTGCGCGCCGTGCTCATGCGCTTCCTCGACGCGCGGGGCCCGGGCTTCCTCACCAGCAGCGACTCGGCCAAGGGGCTGCAGCTGGCGGCGAACGACAAGGTGGCGGCGACCCTCACCTGGGCGGGGATGTTCCGCGCCGTCCGCTTCCGCGGCCGCGCCCAGGAGCTGCCGACGGACCTGGTCGACGACTACTTCCGGAGCCGCCCCTACGGCTCCCGGATCAGCGCGCACGCCTCGACGCAGAGCGCCCCCGTCGCCGACCGGGCGACGCTGGAGCAGGCATACCAGGAGTGTGCGGAACGCTGGCCGGACCGCGGTCGGCCGGACGACGTGCCACGGCCGACGACGTGGAGTGGCTACCGGATCGTCCCGGAGCGGGTCGAGGTCTGGGGCGGCCGGCGCAACCGGCTGCACGACCGGCTCGTCTGGGAGCGGGTCGCGGCGGGCGGGCTGGACGACCCGGCGGCCTGGCGACGCAGCAGGATCCAGCCGTGAGCCCGGCGCAGGAGCCGAGCCCGTCGGACCCCGGCCCTAGGATGACACCGTGAGCGGCGACCTGATCGACACGACGGAGATGTACCTCAAGACGATCTTCGAGCTGGAGGAGGACGGCGTCCTGCCCATGCGGGCGCGCATCGCCGAGCGCCTCGGCCAGTCGGGGCCGACCGTCTCGCAGACCGTCGCTCGCATGGAGCGCGACGGTCTGCTCGAGCTGGCCGAGGACCGCCACCTCGTGCTCACCGACCACGGTCGGCTCTCCGCCGTGCGGGTCATGCGCAAGCACCGGCTCGCCGAGCGGCTGCTCATGGATGTCATCGGCCTCGACCCGGCCTACGTCCACGACGAGGCGTGCCGCTGGGAACACGTCATGAGCGAGCAGGTGGAGAAGAAGATCCTGCAGCTCGTCGAGGACGGCACCAGCTCGCCCTACGGCAACCCGGTGCCCGGCCTCGCCGAGCTCGGGCAGCAGGACGCCCCGCCGGCCCAGGGTGTCGCGAGCAGCGAGCTGGCCGAGGGCGGGGACCGGAGCACGACGACGGTCGTCCGGCTGGGTGAGCCGGTCCAGGTGGACCCCGAGGTGCTCGGGCTGCTGCTGGAGTCCGGCGTAAGGCCGGGCGCGCGCGTCGCGGTGTGGAGCGAGGACGGGCGGACCATCGTGGAGGCACTGGACGGCGAGGCCGTGTCCCTGCCGACAGATGTCGCCGCGCACATCTTCTGCGCCGCGCCGACCCCCTCCTGACGTGTGAGATGGCTCACGCGGAGCCTGGGAGGTCGGTCAGGCCGGACCGCAAATCTGCAGGTCAGCAGGGATGGTGCTGGTGAGGTCTTCACGGGTTGTCCACAGCGTCGTTACCTCAGCGTGACATTTGTTACCGGGGCTGTGTACCGTTGTCGAGTCCTCCTCCCTGGGGGGATCCCCGAAGCGTGACTGCCTAGTCCTGTCCGCGCGCACCCGGGGCCGTGGCACGTACGAACACCGCTTGACAGGAGCGGGGGAACCACCTCTGGAGCCGGACCTGGCTCCTCGGGGCGAACGGTCCGGCTCGGTCGGACCAGGGGCACTCCAGCCCGAGCCCGACAGCTCACCCCGCAGGCACTGGAGGATCTACATGACGCAGCGCATCACCGGCCGCCACCGTCGGCCCGGTCGTCTCAGCACGACCAGCACCGCTCTCACCCGCACGGCGGCCGTCGCGGCCACCTCGACCGGGCTGCTGGCCGGCGCGACCCTGAGCGCCAACGCCGCCCCGGACCTGTCCCAGGACCGTGGTGAGGGCCTGCAGCGGCTGGGGGTCGACGTGACCGCCGACCGCACCGTGACCGTGGACCGCCCGGCCGAGGCCGTGGCCGCGCCCGAGGACGTCGACCTGGCTTCCTTCGGCGTCGGCGGCTTCTCCGCCTACACCCCGGTCGTCGAGGAGGAGCCCGCCCCGGTCGAGCAGACCGAGCAGGCTGCCCCGGCCACCGAGCAGGCTGCTCCGGTCACCGAGCAGGCGAGCGAGCAGGTCGCCGCCCGCGAGGAGACCACCGCCAGCCGCGACAACGAGCGTCAGGCCCAGCCCGAGCCCGTCGTCGAGGCCGAGCCGGCCGTCGAGGCCGAGCCGGCCGTCGAGGCCGAGCCGGAGCCCGAGCCCGCCGCTCCGGCCCCCACCGGTGGTGTGCTGGGCGTGGCCGCCGGTCTGACCGGCATCCCCTACCAGTGGGGCGGCAGCACGCCGGCCGGGTTCGACTGCTCCGGATTCACGAGCTACGTCTTCGCCCAGGTGGGCATCAGCCTGCCGCGCACCGCGGCCCAGCAGCAGGCCTTCGCCACGCCGGTGAGCAACCCGCAGCCCGGCGACCTGGTGTTCTACGGCTACCCGGCCTACCACATCGGCATCTACGCCGGCGACGGCATGATGTACGACTCGCCGACCCCGGGGAACTACTCCGGCTACCGGCCCGTCTTCAGCGGCGTCTCCGGCTACGGCCGCGTCGGCTGACCCAGCCCGCACCAGCCTGCACCAAGAGGGCCCCGACCGCACCGCGGTCGGGGCCCTTTCGGCATGCCTGAGTTCGGGGCGCCTGCCGCCCCTGCGAGAGGTCGTCAGGCGGGGGAGCGCTCCGCCTGCGACGCCTCGACGTCGAAGGTGTCGCTCTCGGGGTCCGACTCGTCGTCGAACTCGCCGAGGATCTGCTCCAGGATGTCCTCCATCGAGGCCATCCCGACGACCCGGCCCGAGTCGTCGCGCACGAGCGCGAGCTGACCGCGCTGCTGGCGCAGGCTCGAGACCGCGTCGATGAGCGGCATGCACGCGGGCAGCGAGGCCACCGGCTGCAGGAAGTCGCCGAGCGACTGCACGCCCCGGCCATGGGCCGAGGCCAGGATGGCGTCACGCACGTGGACGAGGCCGCGGATGCGCTGCTGCCCCTGCCGGCCGGTGGGCTCGACGACGAACAGCCGGGAGCGACCGCTGGCGTGGCTGATGCGCTCCACGTCCGCCGCCGTTGCTGTGCGGGCGATGGTCACCGCCTCGGTGGTCGGGAACATCACCGCCTCGACCGTCTCCTCCTCCAGGCGCAGCGCACCGGTGAGGATCTGGTGGTCGGCGTCCTCGAGCACGCCGTGCTCGTAGGACTGGGCGAGCAGCAGCTGCAGGTCGGCCGGGCTCTGCGCGTTGCCGAGCGCGTCGACGGGGTCGACCCCACCGAGGCGGAGCAGCAGGTTGGCCAGGGCGTTCATCAGCCACAGGACCGGCCGGGCGAGCCAGGTGAAGGCACGGAAGGGCAGGGCCAGGAGCATCGCCGAGCTCTCGGGGTGCGAGATGGCCCACGACTTCGGTGCCATCTCGCCGACGACCATGTGCAGGAAGACCACGATCGAGACCGCGATGACCACGGCGATGGCGTGCACCGCCACGTCCGGGACGCCGACGGCGTGGATGACGGGCTCCAGCAGGTAGGCGACGGCCGGCTTGGCCAGCGCTCCGAGCGCCAGGGTGCACAGGGTGATGCCGAGCTGGGCGCCGGCGAGCATGAGCGAGAGCTCCCGCGAGGCGTCGACGGCGGCGCGCGCGGCGCGGCTGCCCGCCTCGGCGCGCTCCTCG
Source organism: Serinicoccus sp. CUA-874 (assembly GCF_001942225.1). Lineage (NCBI taxonomy): Bacteria > Bacillati > Actinomycetota > Actinomycetes > Micrococcales > Ornithinimicrobiaceae > Serinicoccus > Serinicoccus sp. CUA-874. The sequence goes on from NZ_MKJZ01000004.1 coordinate 29,808, forward strand.
AGGCGGTGCCGCTTGGCCGCGACGACCGCGAACTCGGCGCCGACGAAGAAGCCGTTCGCGATCAGCAGCAGCACGCTGACGAGCAGGGCCTGGGTGGTGCTCATCGGGCGACCTCCAGCTCGTCGGCCGCAGGTGTCGCGATGACCAGCCCGTCACCCAGGTGCTCGCGCTCCTCGTCGCCGAGCTCGCGCCACTCCTCGAGGGTGCGGGTGACCATCGGGTGCAGGGTGACCGTGTCGGGGACGTAGCGCTGCGTGGTGACGACGTCGATGCGGGTGAGGTGGACGTACTCCTCGCCCTCCCCGTCCCGGCCGTTCCACATGACGACCACGCTGTCCCCCTCCTCGGCGGTGCGGCCCAGCTGGTCCAGGACCAACCCGGACAATGTGTCGTAGTGCTCGTGCTCGGGCAGTTCCACACCGGTCAGCTGCGCGACCTCGTCGATCCGCAACCGGGCCGAGAGGTCCCACATGCCGTCGGGACGGGCGGCGCTCGTGGCCTCCTCGTCGTCGTCCTCGTCCCAGATCTCGCCGACGACCTCCTCCGCGACGTCCTCGAAGGTGACGATCCCGGCGAAGCCGCCGTACTCGTCGACGACGACGGCCAGCTGCTGGTGCCCCTCCCGGAGCGCCTCGAGGACCTTCGGCAGCGGCAGCGACTCGGGGAGGATGAGCGCGTCGTCGGCCAGGTCGCGGACGAGGGTCGTGCGGCGCGCCTCGGGGTCGACCTCGAGGAGGTCGTGCAGGCCGATGACCCCGACGATGTCGTCGATGTCGCGCCCGATGACGGGGAAGCGGGCGTGCCCGCTCTGCAGGGCCTCGAGCACCACGGCGGCCTGCTCGTCGGCCTGGATCGTCTGGACCGACGTGCGCGGCGTCATGACCTCCTCGGCCACCCGGTCGCGGAAGGCGAGGCCGCGCTCGAGCAGGATCGACAGGTCCTCGTCGAGGGTGCCCCCGCTGTGCGACTCGGCGATGATCCGGGTGAGGTCCTCGGGGGTGGCGCCCTGAGGCAGCTCCTCGACGGGCTCGATGCCCACCGAGCGCAGCAGGGCGTTGGACGCCTTGTCGAAGAGGGCGATGACCGGGCCGAGCACGGTGAGGTAGAGCAGCGTGCTGCGGGACAGGGCCCGGGCCAGCGGTACGGGCCGGGCGATCGCCCAGTTCTTGGGCCCGAGCTCGCCGATCACCATCTGCAGGAGGGTGGAGAAGACCAGCGTGCCGATGGAGAACAGCGAGATCATCGCTGCCCGCGCCAGCCAGCCGGCGTCGGCATACGAGTCGGTCAGACCGCGCACCAGGAGCGCCTCACCGAGATAACCCACCATGAGCGCGGTGACGGTGATGCCGAACTGCGCCCCGGAGAGGGTGAAGGACAGGCGGGAGGTGACCTTGAGCGCCCGCTGCGCGGCGGCGTCCCCCTCGTCGGCGAGGTGGCGCAGCCGGCCCCGGTCGACGCTGACGTAGGCGAACTCCTGGGCCACGAAGTAGCCGGTCATGAGGGTGAGGACGACGATGACGGCGATGCCGCCGAGGATCAGCATGTGGCGCCCCCCGCGCCTTCGGGCAGCCGGACGAGGTCGTCGTCCGGCCGGGGACTCGGAGGTTGCGCGTCGGCGCAGGGTCGATCCATGCCGCCCAGTGTACGACCGCCGGTAGGGTCGGCCCGTGTCCTCGCCCACCACGCCCGCCCGCCGCGGCGCCGGGGATGCTGGCGTGCTGGGCTGGGTGGCGGCCGGGGGAGCGGTCGGCGCCCTGCTGCGGTGGGCCCTGGAGCTGCTCACCCCCGTCGGCGCTGTCCTGCCGTGGTCCACCCTGCTGGTCAACGTGCTCGGCAGCGCGGCGCTCGCCTGGCTGCTGGTCCGCGACGAGCGGCGCCCGGGTCCGGTCTGGCTGCGACCCGGGGTCGGGACCGGGCTGCTGGGTGGTTTCACCACCTTCTCGACGTATGCCGTCCAGGTGGCCCTCGCGACCGGCGTCGCCCCGGCGACCGCGGCCGCCTACCTGCTCGGGACCCCGGTGCTGTGCGTCGTCGCGGCGGCGCTGGGGGGCGGCGCCGCGCTCCGGTGGGCACGGTGAGCACGGGTCTGCCCGCGCTGGCGGCCCTGGTCTGCGTGGCGCTCGGCGGGGCGTCGGGTGCCGTGCTCCGGCACCTGGCGACGGCGTCACGAATCGGGGGCCTGGGCGGGACGCTCCTCGTCAACGTCGTCGGCTCCTTCGTGCTGGGCGTGCTGGCAGGGGTGGCCGAGGCGCTGCCCGCCTGGCTGTTCCTGCTCCTCGGCACCGGCTTCGCCGGTGCCCTCACCACCTGGAGCGCCCTGGCGGTGCACACCTGGAGGCTGGGTCAGGACTCGTGGCGGCGTGGCGCGGCATACCTCACGCTGACCCTCGGGCTCGGGGTGACGGCCGCGGCGCTCGGCCTCGCGCTCGCCTGGTCGTTGCCGTCGCCCTGAGGGGCGATGAGGCAGGAGCGCCGAGCCGACACGGTGCCTCGGCTCCGGGGGACTGTCGGTGCGCTCTCCTACGGTGGAGGCACGACGCGACAGCGGAGCACGGCGACCGGCGAGAGGAGGCGGGCGAATGGTGCGGTTCCTGCACACGGCGGACTGGCAGATCGGCATGACCCGCCGGTTCCTCGAGCCCGAGGCGCAGTCGCGGTTCACCGCGGCGCGCACCGACGCGATCCGCCGGCTGGGGCGTGTCGCGCAGCAGGAGGGCTGCGCCTTCGTCGTCGTGAGCGGCGACGTCTTCGAGAGCAACCACCTCACCGGGCAGACGGTGCGGCGGGCGCTGGACGCCCTGCGCACCGTGCCGGTGCCGGTCTACCTGCTGCCCGGCAACCACGACCCGCTGGACGCCGCCTCGGTCTTCACCTCGGCACTCTTCCTCGCGGAGCGGCCCGGGCACGTCCACGTGCTGGACCGGGCCGGCGTGCACGAGGTGGGCGACGGTGTGGAGCTGGTCGCGGCGCCCTGGGAGAGCAAGCACCCCGGGCGTGACCTGGTGGCCGAGGCCCTCGCGGCACTACCCGCCGGCGCCGCGCCGGAGGGCGTCACCCGGGTGCTCGTCGGCCACGGCGGCGTGGACACCTTCGACCCGGAGTGGCGCGACCACGCCACGATCGCCACCGCGCCCCTGGTGCAGGCACTGGACATCGGCCAGGTCCACTACGTCGCGCTCGGTGACCGGCACTCGCGCACCGAGGTCGCCGGTCGCCCGGACCTGACCTATGCCGGCACCCCCGAGCCCACCCGGGAGACCGAGGTGGCGCCCGGGGAGGTGCTCGTCGTGGAGGTCGACTCGGACGCCCCGGCGGGGGAGCGGGTCCGGACGACGCCGCACCACGTGGGCACCTGGAGCTTCACCGTGCTGGACCGCGAGGTCGACTCCGCCGACGACGTCGCCGCGCTGGACGGCGAGCTGGCGGCGCTGACCGACCCGGACCGCCGCGTCGTCTTCCTCAACCTGCGGGGGATGCTCGGCGTGGCGGAGCACGCACGCCTGGAGCAGGTGCGGCACCGGCACCGCGACCGCCTGGGTGCGCTAGTCGAGCGGGAGCAGCACCACGACGTCGTGGTCGTGGCCGACGACGATGCCGCCTGGGACGAGCTGGAGCTCGGCGGCTTCCTCGGCTCGGCTGTCGAGGAGATCCGGGGAACGGCGCAGCAACCCGGCACGGCGGCAATGCCGGTGCTCGCGACCGTGGAGACCGATCTCACCGAGCGGACGGCCCACCCCTTCGTGGCCGGTCGCCCCGATGACGAGCAGAGCGCGCGCGACGCGCTCGCCCTGCTCTACCGTCTGAGCGGGAGCGGGTCGTGAGGCTGCACCGGATCACCCTGCGGGACGTCCGCGGCGTCGCCGAGCGCACCGTGCACCTTCCCGAGAGCGGTGTCGTCGTGGTCGAGGGGCCCAACGAGGTCGGCAAGTCGACCCTGCTCGAGGCCTTCGACCGGCTGCTGGAGCTCAAGGCGACGTCCAGGAGCGCGCGGGCGCAGGCGCTGCAGCCGATCGGGCGTGACGTCGGGCCCTTCGTCGAGGCCGAGTTCACCCTCGACGGTCAGCGGCTGCGGCTGGCCAAGCGGTGGCTGCGCTCCCCGATGACCGAGCTGGAGGTGCTCTCCGGGCGTCCGGAGCAGCTGACCGGGTCGGCGGCCCAGCAGCGGCTCGAGGCGCTGCTGCGCGGGTGCCTGGACACCACGTTGTGGGAGGCGCTGCGCCTGACCCAGTCCGGGGACGGCACGGTGCAGCCGCTCGTGTCCAGCGGCGTGCTGCGCGAGGCGCTGGACACTGCTGCCGACGCCCATCTGCACGGCGGTGACAGTGAGCGGGTGCTGGACCTCGTGGAGGAGGAGTACCTCCGCTACTTCACCGAGCGCACCGGTCGACCGACCGGCGACTACAAGGCCGCCATCGCCGAGCATGCCCGGGCCCAGACCGACGTGGCCGAGGCGCACCGGCGGCTGGCCGAGGCGGAGGAGCTGCTGGAGCGCCAGGCAGCCGCCCGGACGGTCGTGGACGGCCTGGTCGAGCAGGTGCGCGCTGCCCGTGCGGCGCTCACCACGGCGCGGGCGGAGGCCGCCGGCATCACCTCGCTGGTCGCCGCGCACGAGGCGGCTGCCTCCCGGCTGGGTGAGGCCGGAGAGCGGGCTCGGACCGCCGCGACCGACGTGGAGCGGCGCAGCGCGCAGGTGCGGGAGGTGGAGGAGTCCGCGCGGACTCTCGGCCGGCACGAGCGGCAGGTCACCGAGCTGGCCGAGGCGGCGCAGGGGCTGCTCGCCGTGCTCGAGCCGGCGCAGCAGGCCGCCCACCGGGCCGAGACCGACGTGGAGAGCGCCGAGCAACGGCTCGAGCAGGCCCGCGACGACCTGGACGGGCTGGAGCAGCACGAGCAGGTCACGCGGCTGGGGGGTGTCCTCACCGAGGTCGAGCGGCAGGCCCTCCTGGTCGAGGAAGCGCGAGAAGCGCTGCCCGCGCGGGCGGTGACCCCGGAGCAGGTCCGGGACGTCGAGGCCAGGGTCCACGAGCTGGAGGTCCAGCGGGCGCGTCACGAGGCGGCCAGCCCACGCGTCGTCGTCCACGCGCTCGGGGAGGCCCAGGAGGTGACCGTGCGGGGGGCGGGGGCCGGCCACGAGGCGGTGCCGCCTGGTCGGGAGCGATCCTTCGTCGCGACCGAGGACCTCCGGGTCGAGGCTCCCGGCGCGGTCGAGATCGTCGTGCAGGGTGCTGCTGACTCGACCGAGCGGATGGCCGCGCTCGACCGGGCCCGGCAGGATCTCGCTGCGGCCCTGGCCGACGCCGGGTGCGCCGACCTCGACGAGATGCGGGACGCGGCGCAGTCGGCCCAGACCGCGCAGGCGGCGTGGCGCGAGGCACGCCGCGACCTCGTCTCCCTCCTGCAGGCGCACGGCGCCGAGGCGGACCTGCCGCAGGTCGAGGCCGGGGCCGCCCCGCCGACTCTCCTCGCCCGGTTCGAGGAGGCGCGGCGACGGCTGAGTCCGCTGTCCACCGACGTGCGGGAGCGGCCGATGGCCGACGTCGACGCCGCGCGCGACGCGGAGCGGTTGGCCGGCACCCGGTTGCGGGAGGCCCGCGAGGCACACCGCGCCGCCCGCGCCAGGCTGAGCGAGCGGCAGGAGGAGGCCCGCCGGACACAGGCCGAGCTGGACCGCCTCACCGGCCGGGTGGAGGGAGAGCGCGCCCGGCACGAGCAGGCCCAGGCCGCGCTCTCCGGCGCGCGCGAGAGCACCAGCGACGAGGAGCTGGCCGTGACCACCACGCTGCGTGCCGCAGAGCTCGACGAGGCGCAGGCCGCCGAGATCACGGCGTCGGCGGCCCTCACCGCGGCCGACGCCGACGGCGTCATGGCCGCGCTCGCGGCGGCCGAGAGCTCTGCGACCCGGAGCCAGGACGAGCTGGAGCAGGCGCGGGCACGGCTGCACACCCTCACCGGGCAGGTCGAGCTCGCCGCCAGCGAGGGACGCCAGGAGCTCTACGACCTCGCGGTGTCGGACCTCGACGACGCCGAGCGCCGGGTCGGCGCGCTGGATCGCCGGGCGCGGGCGGCGCGGCACCTGCGGACCACGCTGCACGAGCACAGAGATGCCGCGCACCGGGCCTACGTCCGCCCGTTCACCGCGGCCCTGGAGCGGCTCGGGCGCCGGGTCTACGGCCCCACCTTCGGTGTCACCGTCGACGAGCAGCTCAGCGTGGTGGAGCGGACCCTCCACGGCACCACCGTCCCCCACGACCAGCTCTCCGGCGGCGCCAAGGAGCAGCTCGGCATCCTGGCCCGCCTGGCCGTCGCGCAACTGGTCGACCCCGCACGCGGGGTGCCCGTCGTCATCGACGACGCCCTCGGCTGGACCGACCCGGAGCGGCTGGAGCAGATGAGCCAGGTCCTCGCCGGGGATCCCGTGGGCGAGCAGGACGTGCAGGTCGTCCTGCTCACCTGCACCCCGGACCGGTATGCCTCGATCCCCGGCGCCCGGACCGTGCACCTGGACGCCTCGTGAGCGGCGCTCCTACGTATCAGCGGTGATAGCGTCGCGGATGGGTGACGTGACGATCAGGGGATACCTCGACGCTGATCGACCTGGCCGACCTGGATCCGGTCGAGCTGCCGGAGCAACCGCTCATCACGACGGTGACGCTGGCTGAGTTGTCGGTCGGGCCGCTCGTCGCCCGCTCGTTGTCGGAGCGGGCTGCTCGTCAGGCCCATCTGCAGCAGGCTGAGGCGGACTTCGACCCCCTGCCCCTGGACGCTGAGGCTGCGCGGGCCTTCGGGCGGGTCGCCGCCGACCTGGGACGGGCGGGACGCAAGCCCGCGGCCCGGGCCTACGACGCCCTGATCGCAGCCATCGCCATCGCGCACGACCTCCCGCTCTACTCCCGCAACCCGACAGACTTCGAGGGCATCGAGGAACTTGTTGTTCGACCGCTCGGGAGCTCACCCATCACCCGTGCGGTCGGGTCGTGGTCGACCGGGAAGTTCACCGACGACGCGATGAAGCAGGCCCGGCCCGCCTCCTCGTGCAGCTGCGGGAGGAGGTCGACGTGGGCCGGGTCGGCGACCGTCACCTCGGGCCGCAGCAGGACCCGGGTGAAGCGCCCGCCGATCCCGGACTGCTCCAGAGTTCCGACCGGGGCGTCCGTGTAGTCCACGACCGTGACCCCGTGCGTCACCGCCACATGCAGCAGCGACAGCAGGTGGCACTCGCTCAGGGCCGCGAGCAGCAGCACCTCGGGGTTCCACCGCCCGGCGTCGCCACGGAAGGCGCGGTCCGCGGACAGCTGGAGATCGGGCATACCCTCGCTGCGGGCCAGGACCGAGCGGTCGTAGTCGCGGTAGCCGGACGTCCCCGAGCCTCGGTTGCCGGTCCAGGTGAGCGCCAGCTCGTAGGTGTGCGTCGCCATGCGCCCAGCCTGGCAGGTCGTCGGTGCGGCTGCTCCTCGGCTCGCGTCGTCGTCCTCACCTCGTTAGCGTCGGGAGCATGAGCGAACAGACGAGCATCACCGTCAGCCGCACCATCGACGTGTCCGCCAAGGACGTCTTCGAGGTCCTCACCCTGCCGGACAACCACGTCGCGATCGACGGCTCGGGCTTCGTGCAGTCCGTCGACCACGGCGACCGGATCACCGAGACCGGGCAGGTCTTCACCATGAACATGTCCGGGGACCACATGGGCGGTGACTACCAGACCGACAACCACGTCACCGGCTACGCCAAGGACAAGCTGGTGGCCTGGCAGACCGCGCCGGCCGGCACCGACCCCAAGGGGTGGGAGTGGGTGTGGGAGCTCACCCCGCAGGGCCCGGACAGCACCGAGGTGCGGCTGACCTACGACTGGGGCAAGGTGACCGACACCGAGCTGCTCAAGAAGGTCAGTTTCCCCCTCGTCAAGGAGGAGCAGCTGGAGACCAGCCTGGGCAACCTCGCTGCCGCCGCCACCGGCTGACCGACATCGACCGACGACTGGGCCCCCGCCGCGGCGGGGGCTCAGTCGTCCCGCGCCAGGGTCAGCAGCGCCTCGGTGCGGGTGCTCGGGCCGTCCCAGGTCAGGAGGGAGACCGCCGTCACCGCGGCGTTGACCCGGGTCCAGGCATACAGGTGGTCACGGTCCAGGTCGAGCAGCCGGGCCAGTGACCCGGCCCGGTCCCGCATGGCCGCCGGTGTCCCCTCGACCACGACGAAGTCCACCAGGTCGAAGCACGGGTCGCCGACGCAGAGCTGGGGGTCGATCGCCACGAGTCCACGGTGCCCACCGTCGAGGACGTTGCCCAGGTGCAGGTCACCATGCGCTCGATCATCTCCTCGCACCACTGCGCCAGGGTGTGGTGACACCCTCGGCGGAGGTGGGGTGCAGGTCCCGCAGCAGGTCGGCCCAGTCCGCCGGGGCCGGGGGCCTGCGCCGGGCACTGTCCAGGGTTGTTCCCGGCAGGATGCGCTCCAGCAGCACCGCCCCTCGGGGGCGAGCTCTCATCGCTCCACGAGGTTCTCGACGAGCCGGGGCAGCGCGGCGGAGAAGGCGTCGGCGCGCTGCCGGCCGAACCGGTCCTCCAGCGCAGCCCCTGCCCGGATCAGCTGCTCGTCGCCGGTCATCGGGTCACCCGAGGGAGGCTCCCGGAGCATGAGACGATATGCCGGTTCCGGCCCCAGCGGCCCGGTCCGCCCTCGTAGCTCAGGGGATAGAGCACCGCTCTCCTAAAGCGGGTGTCGCAGGTTCGAATCCTGCCGGGGGCACGTGCCCGCCACCACCTCGGCCTGGCGGAGGATCTCGTCGACGACGTCGTCGAGGACGAAGACACGGTCGAAGACGTCGAGGAATCGGTCATGGTTCCGTGACCCTCCGCAGAAGAACGTGAGGCGCCGGTCCCGCTGTCCGGCGAGCGAACGGACCTCGCTCTCACGCCAGAGATGCTGCTGGTGCGAGGGCGGTCCCGAGACTGGTGCGCCGGTGGCCGGGTCGCCCTGGTGGGCGAGCTCGGTGTCGCCGTTGAACGCCTGGATCCCACGTCTGCGCAGCTCGCGGCATACCGAGGTCTTGCCGGTGCCGGAGACGCCTTCCACGAGGAAGTTCACGCGGCCCATGCAGCCCGACCGTAGCCGGGTGGGTGGCCGCGAGGCCACGGATTAACCTGGGCCACCGACCGGGAGGTGTCAGTGGCGCGCAGCCGTGAGGACGAGTGGGAGGAGCGGCTGGCGCTGCCGGTGCTGGTCGCCGCGCTGGCCTCCGTCCCCGCCGTCTTCCTCACCCTCCTGGCCGAGCCCTACTCCACCGTCGGCACGGTCGCGAACTGGCTGGCCGGGGGAGTCCTCGTCGCCGAGACCGTCATCCTCTTCGTCGTGGCGGAGGACCGTCGGGCCTGGCTGCTGCGGCACTGGTGGCTGGTGCTGCTCACGGTCGCGGTCGTCGTGGCCGTGGTCTTCGCGGTCGGCCCGGTCCAGCTGCTGCGGCTGCTCCGGGTCGTCGGCGCGCTGCGCCTGGTGCGCGCCGGGCGCATCCTCAGGGCCGGACGGCTCCTGCAACGGCGATGGGGTCTGACCGGCCGTTGGGAACGGGTCCCGATGATGCTCGCGACCCTCCTCGTGGCCGTCTTCGTCGCGGTCATCCTGGCCGATCCCACCTCGCAGAGCCGGATCCTGCTCTCCCAGGCCCTGGGGAGCACGGCGAGCACGGTGCTGACGATCCTCGCCGGCCTCGTGCTGGGTGTCGCCACCTTCGTCGTCCTGCGCCGACGGCGGCGGGTCGCCGACGGGGTCGGCGAGGACGCGCCGGCGGAGTGAGCCTGACCAGATCAGCCGTCGGCGAGCGGGAGCGTCAGCCGGGTGCGCATGTCGGCGGGGTCCGCCCCCGGCGTCGGCTCGGTGAGGTACTCCTCGTAGAACCAGCCCGCCGGACGCTCGCCCCGGTCGAGCACCCACGTCGTCAGGCGCTCCCAGGACCCGGACAGGTCCTCGTAGTTCCCCGCGTGCACGAGGCGGGCCGCGCGTCCGCCGGGGATCCGGGTCAGCTCCACGCCGTCGGCGGAGAGGACGTCGCCCTCGACCGGGAGGCCGATCCGCAGGTCGACCGTGTCGGAGGGCTGCCGGTCGTACGCCGCGAACGCCGGTCCGGTCGGCGAGGCCCCCGCCGTCTGCAGTGCCGCGGCCATGCTCGCGTCGATCCCGACGGGCGACTGCGACCGGCCGGAGCCGGGCACGTGGCGACCGCCCGTGGACGGCATACCCCTCCTCGTGCGTGAATGGGGCGACCCGAGGAGAGAGGACCGACATGAGCAGCGAGGGGATCAGCGCCGAGGTGCCGCCGAGCGGCACCGGGTGCGTGGAGTGCGCGGACGCCGGGGGCTGGTGGATGCACCTGCGCCGGTGCGCCGAGTGCGGGCACGTCGGGTGCTGCGACAGTTCGCCGGGCCAGCACGCGAGCGCCCACTTCCGTGACTCCGGGCACCGGTCGTGCAGAGCTTCGAGCCGGGGGAGGACTGGTTCTGGTCCTACGAGAAGGGCAAGGGTGTGCTCGGCCCGGAGCTCGCGGCCCCGACCAGCCGGCCCGAGGACCAGCCGGCACCCGGCCCCGCCGGTAGGGTCCCGGCGAACTGGCGGCTGCAGATCCACTGACCGCCGCCGGGACCGCTGCTGCGACACTGCCCGGGTGATCGAACGCGCCCTCGACCCCGCCGGGACCGCGCAGCTCCAGTCCCGCACCGTCCTCACCCTCATGGGCAGCCAGACCCTCGGCGGCATCGGGGTGGCCAGCGGCATCGCCGTGGGGGCGATCGTCGCCGCGGACGTCAGCGGTCGGGACGCGCTGTCGGGCCTCGCGACGACGACCCAGGTGCTCGGCGGGGCCCTGTTCACCATCCCGGTCGCGGCGCTCATGGGTCGGCACGGGCGCCGGGCAGGGCTCTCCGCGGCCTACGTCATCGGCGCGCTCGGGGCAGCGCTGGCGATCACCGCCACCGCGACCGGGACCTTCTGGTTGCTGCTCGTCGGCACCACGCTCTTCGGCGCCTCGACGACCGCAGGCAGCCAGGCCCGGTATGCCGCGACCGACCTCGCCGTCCACGAGCGCCGGGGACGCCAGCTGAGCTGGGTGGTGTGGGCCACGACGATCGGGTCGGTGCTGGGCCCCAACATGGTCGGCCCCGGCAAGGCCGTCGCCGGGGTGCTCGGGCTGCCCCCGCTCGCGGGCGCTGGGTCTTCTCCGCCGTCGGCTTCGCGCTGGCCGCCGTGGTGCTGCAGCTCGCGCTCCGGCCCGACCCGCTCGTGACCGCCCGCCGGCTCGCCGGCGTCGACACCGACCAGCCGGTCGGCCGGCAGGGGAGCGTGGCCGACGGGCTGCGGCTGATCCGGGCGACCCCGGCCGCGATGTGGGGGACCGTCGCCCTCACGGTCGGACACATCGTCATGGTGGCGGTCATGGTCATGACGCCGCTGCACATGCGGCACGGGCAGGCGGAGATCGAGCTCATCGGCCTGGTCATCAGCCTGCACATCCTCGGCATGTACGGCCTGGCCCCCGTGACCGGACAGCTCACCGACCGGTGGGGTGCCCGCCCGGTGGTGCTCCTCGGGGTCGTCCTGCTCGTCCTGGCCTGCCTGCTCGCCGGGCTCAGCCAGGACGGCTTCTCGGGAGGGCTCACGGCCGGCCTCGTCCTGCTCGGTCTCGGCTGGTCCTGCACCATGGTCGCCGGCTCGGGCACGGTCGCCGGGTCGGTGCCCGTCGGCCAGCGGGCCTCGGTGCAGGGCGCGGCCGATCTCGTCATGGGCCTGTCCGCGGCCGCCGGTGGTGCCCTCGCCGGGGTGGTCATGGACCTCGCCGGGTATGCCTGGCTCTGCGTCCTCGCCGCGCTCGCCGCGGTGGGGCTCGCGGCATACACCCGCCGAGTCGTTAGCCTGAGGCAGTGAGCTCGCTGCGCCCCCTGAACACCCTCGACGAAGCACGCGTCGAGGCCGTGCAGCGCGCCCGGACCCGGTGGCGTCACGAGGTCGCCGAGCTCGGCGGGGCCAACTCCCTGCTCTGGCACCGCACGTCGCTGACCGGCACCTTCGACCTCAACCTGGCGCACCCCGGCGGGGTGGCCAAGCTCTTGTCGGGACGTCCCACGCCGCTGTCCGACCTGGTCCGTGAGCAGGTGGCCTTCGCCGATGCGGCCCGGCGGCTGGGCGGGATCCGCGACAAGGTCACCGAGATGCGGCGCGAGCACGGGCTGGAGACCAGCTTCCTGGCCATCGGGCTGGCCACCTGGACGCTGCACCGCGTGCCGGTGCCCCCGCGTGCCCCCGTGCTGCTGCGGGCGTGCACCATCACCCCGACCGATGCCGCGCACTCCGACTTCGTCCTCGAGCTGCACGAGGACGTCGTCTTCAACCCGGTGCTGGAGCACTACCTGCGCAGCGAGGCGCACCTGCAGCCCGACCCGGCGCTCCTGGCGGGCCTGTCCGCGCAGAGTCACGGCTTCGACCCGCGGTTGACCTACCGGGCGCTGGAGGACATCTGCATCGAGATGTCCGGGTTCGCCATCGGTCCGCAGATGGTCATCAGCACCTTCCCCTGGGCCAAGCTGCCGCTGGTCACCTCCTACACCGGCGATCCTGAGCCGCTGGCCGCGCACGACGTGGTCGCGGCGCTCGCCGGGGCCGACGTGCGGCTCACCCCCTCCGTGCAGGACCCGGACCGCGCCGAGGACGCCGCCCGCGAGCTCGGTGCCCTCGACGCCGACGCCTCGCAACGGGCGGTGATCGACGAGGTGTCGCACGGCGGTGACCTCGTGCTCGACACCCCCTCCGGGACCGGCGCGACCCAGACGATCGCCAACGTCGTGGTGGGCGCCCTGTCGGAGGGCCGCACCGTCATGGTCTGCAGCGAGGACCGCAGCGCGCTGCAGGCGTTGCGTCGCCGGCTGGATCACGTCGGGCTGGGCGACCTGTGCCTGCACCTCGCCGAGGACCCCGCCTCGATGCGCGACACGCTCGCCGCGGTGCGTCACAACCTGGACCGCCTGCCCGCCGAGGACGAGCCGGACCTCGGTCCCGACCCGCTCCCCGCACGGGCCGACGCCCTGTCCGTGCTGCGCCGCGAGCAGGAGGTCCTGCACCAGGAGCACGGGCCGTGGGGGCTCAGCCTGGCCAGCACCGAGGACGACCTCTCCGCGCTCGCGACCGCCGAGCACCCTCCGGCCTCCCGGGTGCGGCTCCCGCTCGACGTCCTGCGCACGCTGACCGAGGAGGAGCTGTCCGCGGTCACCGACGCCTGATCGAGGCTGCGGACTGCGGCGCCTGGTCGACGGCACGCACCGAGGACCCGTGGTATGCCGCCCGCCTCACCGGCCCCGACGACGCCGCCCGGGCGACCGAGATCGTCGGCCGCCTGGTCTCCGAGAAGTTCAGCAGCGCACGCCAGCAGGCCGACACCGTATGCCGCGCCGCAGGCCTGCCGGCGCCGGTGACGCTGACCCAGTGGGCTCATCGGCTCGGTCTCCTCTCCCGCGCCAGCGACACCCTCGACCACTTCTCGCCGGGGATCTACGACGCACCGCTGGAGCAGATGGTCGCCGCGCTGGGGGCCGACCGCGACTCGACGGCAGCGGCCCCACGGCCCGGTGCCGTCGCCCGGGCCCGGCTGCGCCGTCAGGTGCGCCAGCAGCTGCGGCCCGGCACCCCACCACCGGACCTCGCCGAGCGGGTGCGCAGGGCGCGCGACGAGAAGCAGGAGTGGGAGGAGGTCGCCGGCAAGGCGGCTCGCCCCACAGCGCCCGAAGGCTGGGAGGAGGCCCTGGCGGCGCACGCGCCGATCGGGGAGGACCTGGCCTGGCTGGAGCAGGCGTTGACCGGGACCTCGGCCGGTGACGAGCTGTCGACCACTCACCTGGACACGGTCCTGGAGCGGCTGGTGCGGCTGGACGCGCGCGCCGACCGGGCCCCGGTGGCAGCACAGGCGCACCCGCTGCTCGCGCCGCTGCGCGAGCGCGGTCTCGGTGAGCTCGTCGACGACCTCGCCCGGCGTGGCGTGCCCGCGGACCGGGTGTCCCAGGAGGTCCGCTTCGTGCACCGCAGCTCGGTGCTGGACCACCTCACCTCGGACGCCGTGCCGCAGCAGGTCGGCGGGGACACCGTGCGCGAGGCCGAGCGCTCCTTCCGCGCCGCCGACCGCGCCCATCTGCACCGCAACGCCCTGCGGGCCCGTCGCGCCGTGCTGCGCCGGTTGCGCCGCACGTTGTCCGGCCACGCCTCCCAGCTCGGGGCCTGGCAGCGTGCCCTGGAGGAGACGAAGGTCGGTGCGGTCGACGCCCGTGACGTGATCAGCCGCGCTCCCGACGTGGTCCTGGCCGCGGCGCCTGTCCTCCTGGCCAGCCAGCTGGCCGTCCCGGCGGTGCTGCCGCCCGACCTCACGCTCGGCCTCGTGGTCGTCGACCGCGCCGGGCGCACCACCACCGCCCGCACCGCACCGGCGCTGGCGCGGGGGCGCCAGGTCCTCGTCGTCGGTGACAGCGGCGGACCGGGGCCGAGCCACTTCGCCGTCGTCGCCGACCCCCGGGCCGAGGGGGACCCGGGCCCCATGGACGAGCCGTCGCTGCTCTCGCGCGCCGCACAGGTGCTGCCGGTGCGTCACCTCGGCACGCACTACCGGGCGCTCGACCAGGGTCTCGTCGCCCCGCTGGCACCCCTCATGCCGCGTCCGGTGCACTCCTTTCCCGGGGTGGAGCGGGCGGCCAGCGTGCGCGAGCACGTGGTGGACGGTCACGTCAGCGCCCGGGTCGAGGCCGGCGTGCGGCTGGTGCTCGGGCACGCCCGCTCCGGGCCGGACAGCCTGCTCCTGGTGACCGACGACGAGGCGGGCGCCGAGGACGCCGGGATCGCGCTGCGCGCGGCGATGGGCGAGGACGAGCGGCCGGCGTCGCTGTCCGACGACGAGCAGCACAGCCAGGCCTTCCTCGTGCTCCCCGTGCACCGGGTCGCGGGCCAGACGCGGGACCGCGTGGTCTGGATCGGGTCGCCGGAGGCCGTGCGCAGCCCGGAGGCCGCCGGGTCGGTGCTCGCCGCGGCGCGGCGCAGCGTCGACCTCGTCACCGCGACCCCCGTGGCCGACTGGCCGACCGGTGCAGGTCACGGGGCGGCGATCGTGCGGCACGCCCTGGTCCCGGGCGCGAGGAGCACGGGCACGGCTCCGCCGTGCTGACCGAGCTCGTCCGCCGGCTGCGCGCCGAGGGCCTCCAGGTCAAGGAGGGGGTGGGCCACGGACCGCACGCGATCGACCTGGCCGTGGTGTCGGAGGACGACGACGCACGGTATGCCGTGGCCGTCGACGGCGACGTGCAGCGCGGCCCGGTGCCGAGTCCGGGGCGCGACGACGTGCGCCTGCGGCACGACCAGCTGACCCGGATGGGGTGGGTGCCGGTGCGGGTGCGCACCACCGACGTCTTCACGGACCCCGCCCGCGAGGTCGCCCGGGTGCTGCAGGCGCTGCGCGGGCGGTCTGGGTGAGCCGACCGAGCGGAGAAAAGCGCCGTCGCGCCCCCCGGCGTGCCGTGGCCGCACCGACCAACCCGGCGGCCGACCAGTCCGACGAGGTCCCCGCCTCTCATGACGGCCGGTCCGTCCCCGGACAGCCCGAACGCGGCCGGGAGGCCGGGCGCGTGCCGCGCCGCCTCGACCCGCGGGACGACTGGATCCTCGAGCAGCGCCCGCCGCACTGGGACTGACGCCGTGTCGGGACATCCCCAGTGACATGCAGGACGCCGCACAGGACGACGTGTCTGTGCCGGGGCGTCCCGGTGCGCGGTGAGCAGGTGCCCGCGGCTGCTCAGGTCAGAGCGAGCCGTCCGCGCGGCGCTGGGCCAGCAGGTCGCGGATCTCGCGGAGCGTGGCCACCTCGTCGGTGACGATCTCCTCCTCGACCGGCTTGTTGCGATTCATGCGCTCGCTCACCTTGTTCATCGGGGCGACGAGCACGAAGTACACGACGGCCGCGGTGAGCAGGAAGACGATGAGGGCGTTGATGATGGCCGCGAAGTCCATCGCGGTGTCGGCGCGACCGTTGATGATCTCGAACTTGAGACCGCCGACCTCGGCGCCGCCCGCCGCGTTGAGCAGCGGGGTGATGATGCTGGAGACGATGGTGTCGACGACCGCGGCGAAGGCCGAGCCGATGACGACCGCGACGGCCAGCTCGATCACGTTGCCGCGCATGATGAAGTCCTTGAAGCCGCTGAGCATGGCCTCTCCTTTCGTGCGAGCGCAGGGCAGGGGCAGATCGCTCGTGGTGGTGGTGGTGGGTGGCCCGACATCGTGACACGCCCCTCGGGCCAGTCGAGAAGTGTATACCGCCACCCGCGCTCTCGATCACCCTTTCGGGTGAGTCGGGAGTGTGAGGTTACTCACGCGTCAACCACCGGTCGCGCGGACCGCCACGAGCAGCGCAGCGCCGAGCGGGTCGGCGCCCCGGGCCGCGGCCAGGTCGCCGGCCGTGCCCTCGTCGACGGCCACCCACAGGCCGGGCTCCTCTCCCGTGCCGGGCCGTAGCACGAGCGCACCCCGGGCCACCCGATCCCCGTCCACGGGGGAGTGGACGTCGATCCGGTCGCCGGCGACCGTGGCCGTCGCCACCGCCGCGTCGGTCACGGGCAGCCAGACCGCCACCTCACCCTCGAGCCCGTCGAGCAGCGCGCTGGTGCGCAGGTCCGCGGTCGTCAGCACCTCCCCGGCCTGCACCGGCACCGCGAGGGAGGCGCCGACCTCAGGGGCGGCGGAGAGGAACCCCTCGGGCAGCAGGTCCGGCGGCACGTGGCGCAGCTCGGTGTCGCGCGCGGACAGAGTGGTGCCGACGGCGAGCTGCCGGGCGGCGACGACCACCGGGACCTCGTCGGGCTGCGGGCGGGTCAGCACCAGGTGCAGGCTGCCGCCCACCGTGATCGCCGCGAGGGCCGCCGCCAGCCAGCGCCGCAGCACCGGATGTCGCAGCACACGGGCCAGCTCACGTCGGGAGGAGGTGCCGGATCGGGCTGCTCGTCGGGTCACCCCACCGACCGTAGGCAGGCCGGCGCGTGCCGACCAGGGCTCAGCGCGCGGCTGTGGACGACCCGCCGGAGGACCCCGAGGATGTGGACGACGATGCGCCGGACGTCGACGTGCCCCCGGAGGATCCGGAGGAGCCCTTCGCCCCGCCGGAGCCGCTCGTGCCGGAGTCGCCGGTGCTTCCCCCGCTCGTGCCGGACCCGGCCGCCCCCGTCTCACCCTTGCCCGACTGGCCCTTGCCGGACTCGCTCGTGCCGGACCCGCCCGCGCCGGAGGAACGCGATCCGCGGGAGTCGGTGCGGTAGAAGCCCGAGCCCTTGAAGACGACGCCGACCGCGCTGAAGACCTTGCGCAGCGATCCGTCGCACTCCGGGCATACCGTCAGTGCGTCGTCGGTGAAGGCCTGCTGGATGTCGAAGGCGTGACCGCAGTCCTTGCAGGCGTATGAATACGTGGGCACGAGGTCGGATTCTACGTCGCCTCCGACGGTCCTCACGCACGGTCGCCTAGGCTGGGGCCCGTGTCCCGACCTCTGTGGCAGCGCGTGGCCGTGCCCACGGTCGCGATCCTCGTGGTCGTGGCGGTGGCCACGGCCGTGATCGGCGTGGGCCTCGCGAGGCGCGCCTTCCCGCAGGTCTCCGGCGAGCTGGAGCTGCCCGGTCTCGCCGGTCCCGTCGAGGTGGTCCGGGACGAGCGGGGCGTGCCGCACATCTACGCCGACACCGCGGAGGACCTCTTCCGCGCACAGGGCTTCGTCGCCGCCCAGGACCGCTTCTTCCAGATGGACCTGCGTCGCCACATCGTCAGCGGGCGGCTGTCCGAGCTCGTGGGCGAGGGCGGCCTGGAGACGGACCGGGTGATCCGCACGCTGGGGTGGCGCCGCGTCGCCGAGCAGGAGCTCTCGCTGCTGTCCCCGGACGCGCGGACCTACCTCGCCGCCTACGCCTCCGGCGTCAACGCCTACATCGACAGCCGCAGCGGCCCCTCCGCGATGGGGGTGGAGTACGTCGCGCTGGCGCAGAGCGCCCCGGGCTACACCGTGCGCGACTGGGACGAGGTCGACTCGCTCGCCTGGCTCAAGGCGATGGCCTGGGACCTGCGCGGCAACTACGACGACGAGCTCGCCCGCGGCCGCCTGGTCGGCGAGGTCTCCCTGGACCAGCTGGAGAACCTCTACCCCGACTACCCCGCCGACGAGCACCCGCCGATCCTCGACCGCAGCGAGTGGTCGCCGCCGGAGCGGCCCGCACCAGGGGTCAGCGACACGCGAGGTGGCGCCCGCGGCACGGTCCTGGCCCCGGTCCCCGGTCAGGGGGACCCGGCCGACATCGCCGGGCTCACCGAGCCGCAGGCCCCGGACGGACCGACCTCCGGGATGACGCGCAACTGGCTGGCCGGGGGGAGCCCGGACGCGCGGGACGCCCTGGCCGACACCGGCACGGTGCTGGCGGCGGTGCCCGAGCTGCTCGGCGAGGGGGAGGGGATCGGCTCCAACTCGTGGGTCGTCTCCGGCGAGCACACCGAGAGCGGTATGCCGCTGCTCGCCAACGACCCGCACCTGGCGATCACGCAGCCCGGGATCTGGATGCAGAGCGGCCTGCACTGCCGGGAGGTGGACGAGGCCTGCCCCTTCGACGTCACAGGCTTCACCTTCGCCGGTTTCCCCGGGGTCGTCATCGGCCACAACCAGTCCATCGCCTGGGGCTTCACCAACCTCGACCCCGACGTCACCGACTTCTACCTCGAGGACACCGCCGGCGACACGGTCCTGCGCGAGGACGAGCACGTGCCGATGGACGTGCGCACCGAGACCATCCGGGTGGCCGGCGGTGACGACGTGGAGCTGGAGGTGCGGGAGACCTCCCACGGGCCGATCGTCTCCGACGTGCTCGCCGAGACCGGTGTCATGGGCGCCAACGGGCCGATCGACGGGGTCGCGACCTCCCGTGACTTCGAGGTCGCGCTGCGCTGGACCGGGCTGGAGCCCTCGCGCACCGCCGAGGCGGTCTTCGCGCTCAACGCTGCCACCGACTGGGAGGGTTTCCGCGGCGCGGCCGAGCTCTTCGCCGTGCCCTCGCAGAACCTGCTCTACGCCGACACCGAGGGCAACATCGGCTACCAGGCGCCCGGGCTGGTCCCGGTCCGCCGGGCGGCGACCCACGGCACCCCGCCGGGCTACTTCCCCGCCCCCGGCTGGGACGAGCAGTATGCCTGGAGCGGGTGGGTCGACTTCGCGGACCTGCCCTCGGCCTACAACCCCGAGGACGGCATGGTCGTGGCCGCGAACCAGGCCGTGGTCCGTGGCTCGACCCCCTTCCTCACCAGCGAGTACGACAAGGGCTACCGCTCGACCCGCATCCTGGAGCTGCTGCAGGAGCGGCTCGAGCAGGGGCCGCTCACCGCGGCGGACATGAACGACATCCAGCTCGACGACACCAGCACCTTCGCGCTGGACGTGGTCCCCTACCTCACCTCGATCGATCTCGACGGCCGGTTCTACACCGAGGCGCAGGGTCTGCTGCGGGACTGGGACGGCACCGCCCCGGCGGAGGGGGAGCAGACGGCGGCCGCGGCATACTTCTACGCCGTCTACGACAACCTCCTCGAGGCGGTCTTCGACGACGAGCTCCCCCCGGACCTCGGGGCCACCGGCAACTCCCGCTCGATGCAGGTCATGGCCGAGCTCATGGCCACCCCCGAGAGTGTCTGGTGGGACGACCAGCGCACCCCCGGGGTCGTGGAGTCCCGGGACGAGGTGCTGCGCACGGCCCTGGTGGACGCGCGGCTGGACCTCACCCGCACGGTCTCCAAGGACCCGGACGACTGGAGCTGGGGCGAGCTGCACCGGGCGGACCTGCGCCACCAGGTCCTCGGTGAGGAGGGAGTGCCCGGCCTGGTGCAGCAGATGGTCAACCGCGGGCCGCTCCCGGTGTCCGGCAGCAGCTCCATGGTCAACGCGATGAACTGGGACGCCAGCACGGACAGCTTCGACGTCACGTCGGCACCCTCGATGCGCATGGTCGTCGACCTCGGCGACCTCGACGCCTCCACCTGGGTCAACCAGACGGGCACCTCCGGCCATCCCTTCCACAGCAACTACGACGACCAGACGCAGGCGTGGGTCGAGGGCGGCACCTACCCGTGGGCTTTCACCCGGGCCGCCGTGGACGAGGCGGGCACCGACACCCTCACGCTGCTGCCGGCGGACGAGTGAGCGGGGCCGGCTGAGCGCCGGTGCGGGTCAGCGCACCGGGACCGGCACCACGCCGCTGGTCGGCCGCAGCACCGCGTCGACCACGGCGTCGTGGTCCGCGGCGGGCACCCGGGGCACGACCTCGTGGTCGTGCAGCACGATGACCACGGGTGCCCCGGCGGAGCTCTCACGCAGCCGCGGCAGCACCGTGTCGTAGTAGCCCCCACCCTGCCCCAGCCGCACCCCGTCGCGGGAGACCGCGAGCCCGGGGACGAAGGCCAGGTCGACCTCGGCGAGGACGTCCTCGCCGAAGGGGCGCCGGTCGGGGTCGGCCAGGTCGGCCCACTCCAGCCGCGGTCGCGCGAGGGTGATCGGCACGAGCACCCGCACGCCCGCACCGCGCAGCGCGGCGGTCAGCCCGTCGACCGGTGGCTCGGTGCGCATCGGCTCGTAGGCGGTCACGGTCATCCCGGCGAGGTCCGCGCGGGCCGAGCCACGGGCATACCGACGCAGGTGCGTGAGACCCGCCTCGGCGAGCGATCTGGCGAGGGCGGGCCGGTCCGCCGGCGACCACGCGGCGACGAGGTCGCGGCGCGCGGTCCGGACCAGCGCGCGCCAGTGCGCCTTGTCGGCGACGACGTCGCCCGTCGGACGGTAGGGCGGGAGCGGCAGGCTCATGCGGCCCCAGTGTGGCCGATGCTCCTAGGGTGGGGCCATGATCTCTGTCGACGAGCACCTGGACTCCGTGCTGGCTCAGGTCGAGCCGGTGGCCCCGGTCACGCTGCCGGTCCGGCGTGCGCAGGGCCTCGTGACCACCGCCGACGTGCACAGCCGCGTCGACCTGCCGCGCTTCGACAACTCCTCGATGGATGGGTATGCCGTCCGCCGGGCCGACCTCGAGGGGGCCAGCAGCGAGAGCCCGGTCGTGCTGCCCGTCGCCGGCGACGTCGCCGCGGGCGACCAGTCGCAGCACGTGCTCGCCCCTGGGCAGGTGTGGCGGATCATGACCGGCGCCCCCCTGCCCGAGGGCGCCGACGCCGTCGTCAAGGTCGAGGACACCGACGGACACCCGCACGAGCCGCAGCTGCGCGTCCACCCCGACGAGGGGGCGCACATCCGCCGCGCGGGCGAGGACGTCAGGGCCGGGGACCTGATCCTGCCCGCGGGGAGCCGGGTCGGGGCGGGGGAGATCGCCGCGCTGCTGTCCTCGGGGGTGACCGAGGTCGAGGTCGTCGGGCCGGTGCGGGTGGCGATCCTGTCGACGGGTGACGAGCTCGTGCCCGCCGGCGAGCCCGTCGGCCCCGGGCAGATCGTCGACAGCAACGGCCCGATGCTGGAGGCGCTGGTGCGCGACGCGGGGGCCCACGTCGTGCACGTCGGGCACCTGCCCGACGACGAGGGTGCCACCAAGAAGCAGCTGCACCGAATGCTGGACCACGCCGACCTCGTCATCACCACCGGTGGCGTGAGCAAGGGCGAGTTCGACCTCGTCAAGAAGGTGCTCACCGGCCAGGGGTCGATGGAGTTCGTCGAGGTCGCGATGCAGCCCGGCAAGCCGCAGGGCTTCGGGGTGCTGGGGCGTCGCGACGTGCCCGTCTTCACGCTGCCGGGCAACCCGGTGAGCACGCTGGTGAGCTTCGAGGTCTTCGTGCGGCCGGCGCTGCAGCGCAGAGCCGGACGGCGCGAGGGCGCCCGGCTCGCGCGCGGCTTCGCCACGACCGGGTGGCGCAGCTCGCCGGACCGGCAGACGTATACCCGGGTGCGGGTCGACCGCGACCCCACCGGCGCGTATGCCGTCTCGCCCGCCGGCGGTGCCGGGTCGCACCTCGTCGGGCCGCTCGCCGTCGCCGACGCGCTGGCGATCTCGGAGCCGGAGGTGAACGAAGTGTCCGCCGGGTCCGAGCTGGACCTGCTGCTGCTGCGGCCACGCGCCGAGATCGACGCCCGGCTGCACGCCGAGGGGCAGGGTGACGAGGCGGGCGAGGACGGCTGATGGGGCACGAGCCGCGGCTGACCCACCTGCGGGCCGACGGGTCGGCCCACATGGTCGACGTCAGCACCAAGGAGGTCACCGCGCGCAGCGCCACGGCGCGTGGACGCGTCGACCTGTCGGCGGACGCGGTCGCCGCGCTGCGGGACGGCACCGTGCCCAAGGGCGACGCCCTCGGGGTGGCGCGGATCGCGGGCATCCAGGCGGCCAAGCGCACGCCGGACCTCGTGCCGCTGTGCCACCCGATCGCGATCCACGCTGTCGAGGTGGACCTGACGGTCGACGACGGCGGGGTGGAGATCACCGCGACGGTGCGCACCGCCGACCGCACCGGGATCGAGATGGAGGCGCTGACCTGCGTGAGCGTCGCCGCGCTGGCCCTGGTCGACATGGTCAAGGCGGTGGACAAGCTGGCGGTGATCGGCGGGGTGCGGGTGGTCGCGAAGTCCGGGGGTCGGTCGGGGGACTGGGTCCGCACCGAGGCGAGGGGCCGGTGAGCCCCGCGTCGGCGCCATGACGGGTGCCGGGGTGAGTCAGGGATGAGGGACGCGTGAGCTGGCGCTGGCCCGTCAGCGTCCGGCACCAGCTCCCCGACGGCAGGGCGCTGGTCCTGCGGCCGCTGGAGCGGGCCGACCGGGCCGCCTGGGAGTCCTTGCGGCGCCGCAACGAGGCCTGGCTGCGGCCGTGGGAGTCGACCGCGCCGGGCGAGAGGACGCCGAACCTGCCTTCCCGCGGTTGCGGCGGGTCCTGGACCGCGGCGCGCGGGACGGGCTGGTCCTGCCCTTCGTCATCGACGTGGACGGGGAGATCGTCGGCCAGATCCAGCTCTTCGACGTGCTCTGGGGCGCGCGGCAGGCCGGGTGGGCCGGTTACTGGCTCGACCGGCAGGCGACCGGGCGCGGGGTGGCGACGTGGGCGCTCGCGGCGCTGGTCGACCACGCGCTCCTGGAGGTGGGCCTGCACCGCGTCGAGGTGGCGATCCGACCGCAGAACTCCGCCTCCCTCGCCGTGGTCACCCGGCTGCGTATCCGGGAGGAGGGTCGCCAGCGCGGGCTCATGCACGTCGACGGAGGGTGGGCCGACCACCGGCTCTTCGCCGTGGTCGCCGAGGACCTGCGGCCGGGCGGGTATGCCCCGGGTGGCCTGGTCGCGCTGCTGCACGGCCGCGCCGGGTGAGGAGGCCGTTCCCGCGAGTCACAGGAGAAACTCCCGCGACACTCCGCCGACCTCACCGCCTCGTGCTGCGGCGGCACCTACCGTGAGTCCCGTGCCTCCGGTCAGCAGCCTCATCTTCGTCGTCATCGTGGCGGTCTGGGCTGTCTATCTCGTCCAGCACTGGGTCCGCCGTCGTGAGCACGTCGCGACCGCGCGGTCGGTCGACCGGTTCTCCGAGGCCATGCGCGTGCTCGAGCGCCGTCGGGCGCTCCCGCGCCCCGACATCGCGGAGCAGGCCCCGGCGGCCTATTCCGTCTCCCCGCTGCGCCCGGCCCGACCGGACGTCGTCGTCAAGCGCGGCGGGAGCGCTGCGGCCTCTGCTCCCGCGACGGCGCGCCCAGCGGCCCGTCCCGCTGCCGCTCGTCCTGCGGCCAGCGCCACGTCGAGCGCACCGGCGCCCCGGCGCCGGAGCGGCGCCACTGCCGTCGGTCCCACCCCGGCGGTGCGGCGCGCCCGGCGTGCCGCACAGCTGCGGGCGACCGCGCTGATCGTCGCCTCCGTGGTGATGGTGGCGCTCGTCTCGCTCGGGGTCAGCCCCGTGCTGGACTGGTGGTGGAGCTTCGTGGGCGTCGCTGTGCTGGCCGCGACGCTCCTGCTCGTGCGGCGCTCCGCCGCCGCCCAGCGCTCGCGCCGGGCCCGGCCGCGTCGTGCGACGGTGCGCCCGGACACGGCACCGCAGCGATCCGGTGCGCCCGCACCGGTGCAGGCCGACAGCCGCCGTCCGGGCCACCAGGCGCAAGCGTCGGCGGAGGTCACGGTGACCGCGGAGGCGTCCGCCTCCCCGCTCGCCGCCCAGGCCCGCGCCACGGCGGCCTCCGCCTCGGCCGGTCCCGTCGCACCGGCCTCCGCCGGCACCGCGCGTCGGGCCGTGGACCTCCGGCCCGCGCGCCCCGCGCTCTTCGACATCGACGAGGTCGAGGCCGACCTCGCGGCCCCGCCGGTCGCCGTCACCGCGGTGGTCGACGAGGCCGAGACGGTCGCGGCGCCCGGGTCGTGGACGCCCGCCCCCGTGCCGCCGCCGACCTACACGCTCAAGGCCAAGGCATACCGTGGCGCCCCGCAGCCGTCGACCGGCTCCGCCGAGCTGCCCGCGGACGGGACCGAGATGGCGCTGGAGGAGGAGTTCGAGGACCTCCCGCAGATCCACCGCGTCGGCTGAGCCCCGCGCTCGGCGCCGGCCGACCAGGTCCCCACCCACCCCGCCTGCCGGTCCGTCGCCCCGGTCGCCCGGCTCGTCGCTGGTTTGGGCTGGCCACCTGCGGGTCTGTATAGTCTGGAGACGCACACGGGGCTGTGGCGCAGTTGGTAGCGCGTCTCGTTCGCAATGAGAAGGTCAGGGGTTCGATTCCCCTCAGCTCCACCACCGGAGAGCCCGCCGAGTCACTCGGCGGGCTCTCGTGCTGTGCGGCCTGCCGTCGAGCGACCACGGACAGCCAACCCACCCGGCCCGACCACCCGGGTACGAGAGCCGGCGGTCGCGCGATGACTAGGCTGGAGCCCAGCGGCCGGCGGGTGAGACCCGGCCGTCCGCACCCGAGCGAGGAGCCCGACCATGACCGTGGACCTGCGGGGGCGCAGCCTGCTGTCCCTGGTGGAGGAGACGCCGGAGGAGATCCGGTCGCTGCTCGACCTCGCCGCCGAGCTCAAGGCCGCCAAGCGCGCCGGCACCGAGGAGCGCCGCCTCGTCGGCCGGTCGGTCGCGCTGATCTTCGAGAAGACCTCGACCCGCACCCGCAGCGCCTTCGAGGTGGCCGCCGCCGACCAGGGCGCCCACACCACCTTCCTCGACCCCAAGAGCACCCAGATCGGGCACAAGGAGTCGATCAAGGACACCGCCCGCGTCCTCGGTCGGCTGTACGACGCGATCCAGTACCGCGGCGCTGCCCAGTCGACCGTCGAGCAGCTCGTCCGGTATGCCGGTGTGCCGGTCTACAACGGCCTCACCGACGAGTGGCACCCGACGCAGATGCTCGCCGACGCCCTCACCATGGCCGAGCACTGCGACAAGCCGTGGTCGCAGATCTCCTACGCCTACCTCGGCGACGCCCGCAACAACACCGGTCACTCGTTGCTGCTGCTGGGCGCCAAGCTCGGCATGGACGTCCGCGTCGGTGCCCCGGCCGGGCTGCAGCCTGACCCCTCCGTGGTCGCCCTGTGCCAGGAGGTCGCCGGGACCACCGGTGCGCGGGTGACGATCACCGACGACCCCCTCGCCGCCGTCTCCGGCGTGGACTTCGTGCACACTGACGTCTGGGTCTCCATGGGGGAGCCGGCCGACGCCTGGGGAGAGCGGATCGAGCAGCTGATGCCCTTCCAGGTCGATGCCGATCTCATGGCGGCCACGCGCAACCCGGCGGCGCGCTTCATGCACTGCCTGCCGGCCTTCCACGACACCGACACCGCAGTGGGGCAGGAGCTGATGGACACCCATCCGGAGCTGAAGGACGGTCTCGAGGTGACCGATGAGGTCTTCGAGTCGTCGGCCAGCATCGTCTTCGACCAGGCGGAGAACCGCCTGCACACCATCAAGGCCCTCCTCGTGGCGACCCTCGCATGACCGTCGTCCAGCCCGAGCACGTCGACGTCGGCCCGGCGCTGCGGGAGCCGGCGCACCAGGTGAGCCCGCGTGCGCTGCGTTACTGGGTGGTGCAGAACTTCATCGGCAGCGTCCTCACGTGGGGCGTCCTGTTCACCATCCACTGGTTCCTGCCGGACTCCTGGGCGCGGTGGCTCGGGCCGCTGTTCGTCCTGATCATGGTCTACAACGTCCTCGAGCTGATCCTCGAGCCCACGATCCGCTACCGGCGCACGCGCTGGGAGGTCACCGGGGAGCGGGTGTTCTCCCAGACCGGGTGGCTCTCCCGCGAGCAGCGCATCGCGCCGCTGTCCCGGGTGCAGACGGTCGACACCGAGCGGGGGCCGATCATGCGGCTCTTCCGGCTCGCCAACGTCACCGTGACCACCGCCTCGGCCGCGGGACCGATCACCCTCCGTGCCTGGACACCGACCTCGCCGACCGCGTCACCGCCGACCTGGCCCGGGTCACCGGGCAGACCCGGGGTGACGCGACGTGAGCGAGCCGCACGCCCCCGGCGCCGGGCCGGAGGTCGAGGAGCGGCCCGACGTCGCGGGTATGCCGCCGGTGGGCACCGCCGACGCCGGTCCGGACGACGGCTGGCACCGGCTCAGCCCCCGGATGCTGCTGGTCCACCCGTTGCTGGCGCTGCGGTCGATGATCGTCCCGCTCGCCCTGGTCGTCTTCCAGGTCATGCGTGGTGACGGTCTCAGCGGCGGCGGCCCGTGGATCTGGATCGCGCTGGTCTTCCCTGTGCTGGCGGTCGTCTTCGGCCTGCTCTCCTGGCACTTCACCCGCTACCGCTTCACCCCCGAGCAGCTGCAGCTGCGCACCGGGTGGCTCAACCGCAAGCTCGTCACCGCCCCGCTGGACCGCATCCGCAGCGTCGACCTGGAGTCCTCGCTGCTGCGCCGGGTCCTCGGGCTGACCAAGGCGCAGGTCGGCACGGGCGTCGACACCTCGCAGATCACCCTCGACGGGCTGCCGCGCGAGCAGGCCGCGCAGCTGCGGGTGGACCTGCTGGCCCGGTCCCACCTCGCCGACGACGAGGTCGCGGAGGCCGGGACGCCGCAGGACGCGCCGGCGGGCGAGCCCGAGCGCAGCCTGCCCGCCCCGGAGGAGGAGCTGGCCCGGATCGACTGGAGCTGGCTGCGGTATGCGCCGTTCAGCCTGTCCAGCCTCGTCGTCGTCGCGGGTGCCTCGGTGTGCTCGGCCAGTTCGGCGACGACATCCCCGTCGACGAGGTCGCCGTCGCCGAGGGCGCCTGGGAGTGGGTGGTGGCCCAGGCCGTCGCCGTCCTGGTCCTCGGCGCGCTCGCGATCCTGCTGATCAGCTGGCTCCTCGTGTCGACGATCTCCTACGTCATCACGTGGTGGAACCTCCGCCTGGTCCGGGAGGGCGGCGGCAAGATCCGGCTCACCCGGGGGCTGTTCACCACCAGGAGCCAGACCCTGGAGAGCGGCAAGATCCGCGGCGTCCTGATGACCGAGCAGTTCCTGCTGCGCTTCGTGCGCGGCGGAGAGCTGGCCGCCCTCGCCACCGGGGTCGGTGCGGGCGGCAGCGTCAAGCTGCTCCCCCCGGCGCCCCGCCGGGTGGTCCAGGACGTCGGCCACCAGCTGCTGGGCGAGGACGGCCCGCTCACGATGCCGCTCGTCGGGCACGGGCCCCGGGCCCGGCGCCGGATCCACGTTCGGCGCCAGTGGGGCAGCCTCGTCCTGGCGGGGCTGGCGTGCATACCGACCTTCGTCCTCGACGTGTGGATCTTCGAGGCGCTGCCCTGGTGGGGGCCGCTCGCCGTGCTGGCCGTCGTCGTCCTCCTCAACCTGCTGATCGCCGAGAGCGCGTGGCGCAACCTCGGGCACGGGCTCACCGACGGGCACGTGATCGTGCAGACCGGCGCCGTCATCCGCAGCCGCGAGGTGCTCGAGCGGGCGGGCATCATCGGGTGGACCCTCGACCAGAGCTTCTTCCAGCGCCGCCTCGGGCTCGCGGACCTCACCGCCACCACCGCAGCGGGCAACGAACAGTTGTTGGCGCCCAACATCCCGGTGCCGCTCGCGGTCGACCTCGCCGACCGGGCCACCCCGGGAATGCTCGACGGCTTCCGCGCGTAGGAGGAGCATGGGCGACTTCGAGGACATGCTGCGGGGGCTGGACGGGACCGGCGCCGACGACCCACGGGGTGAGGGACGCGATGACGCGGTGTCGCTGCCGTCGGACGAGCAGCTCGACGACCACGCGCGCTACGACCGGGCGACCTTCGCCTTCGAGACCAAGGACTACCTGAGGGCCGCTGCCCTGCTCGAGCCGCTGGCGCAGGCGGACCCGGGCAACGCGGAGGTGCGCCTGCTGCTCGCGCGCAGCTACTACCACTCCGCGCGGCTGGGCCCGGCGGAGACCGAGCTGCGGGCCATGGTCGAGCGATGGCCGAGCGACGCCTACGCCCACCTCGTGCTGGCCCGGACCCTGCAGCGCGCGGGCCGCGCCGAGGAGGGGGCGCCGCACCTCAAGATGGCCGAGGCGATGGGGCTGGATGTCTGAAGCGACCGCCGAGCCCCGTCGAGTGGCCCACTCAGGGGCCGGAACCGGGTCGCTTTCGCCGCACGACCGGGCCATCGGGCGACTGTTCCGCCCTGTGACGGCCCCGCTGGCTGCCCTCAGGTCCAGAAGTCGAACCACATGCGTAGGTTCCACGCCTCGCGCGGGATCGTGATGGCGGTGTGCACCGGCCAGTACCACGCGAAGCAGGCCGCGGCCAGCGTCAGGTAACCGATCACCGCGACCGCGCCCCAGCGGCGGCGCGCCGGTGAGGCGTCGGCGCGGCCGAGCACCAGCCCGAGGCAGCACACCACGACGAGCACCAGCCAGGGCACGAAGGCGACCGCGTAGAAGCTGTAGACGGTCCGCGTCTGGTAGAGGAGCCACGGCAGCCAGCCGGCGACGATCCCGGAGAGCGCGGCGCCCGCCCGCCAGTCCCGCCCCAGCAGCCACAAGAACGCCACGACCAGCAGGCCGACCGTGCCGCCCCACCAGAGCACGACGTTGCCGAGCGAGGCGATGTACTCCACGCACTCGGCGGCCTCGCACCCCTTCTCGCCCTGCTTCGGCCACTCGGCGTAGAAGAGCGTGGGCCGCCACTGCACCGTCCAGCTCCACGGGTTGGACTTCCAGGCGTGGTCGTTGGCCAGGTCGATGTGGAAGTTCCACTGCTCCTGGTGGTAGGCCCACAGCGAGCGCAGCGGGTCCGGCACGAGCCCGACCAGGCTGCCCGACGGAGCCGGGTTCTCGGCCGCCCACTGCCGCTTCCACCCCCCGGCGGTCGCGAACCACCCGGCCCAGCTCGCGACATACGTGAGCAATGCGGTCGGCACCATGAGCAGGAAGGCGGGTATGCCGTCGCGCACCACCGTGCCCGCGCGCCAGTCCCGCGCCCCGGCGGCCCGGCGAGCGCCGAGGTCCCAGGCGACGGTCATCAGCCCGAAGACGGCGAGGAAGTAGAGCCCGGACCACTTGGTCCCGATCGCCAGGCCCAGGCATACCCCCGCGGCCAGGCGCCACCACCGGATCCCGAGGCTGGGCCCCCACCAGCGGCGGGCGCGCGCCCAGGGCGACCGGGGCACGCTCACGCCGGGACCGTGCGTGCGCTCCCACCACGGCCCCCAGCGCGCGGCGAGCCGACGGCGCCCCTGCTCCCGGTCCAGCAGGAGCAGGACGAAGGCCAGGAGCACCCACCACATGAGGAAGATGTCGAGCAGCCCGATGCGCGAGGACGCGAAGTGGTGCCCGTCGACCGCGAGCAGGGTCGCGGCGCTGATCGCCAGCAGCGCGTTGCGCCACAGCAGCCACGCCGCGACGCCGAGCAGCGCGATCGACAGCGTCCCGACGGTGGCGGCCGACAGCCGCCAGCCGGTGGACGACTCGGGCCCGGTGACGAGCTCGCCGAGCCCGATCATCCACTTGCCGACGGGCGGGTGGACGATGAGGTCGGGCTGGTCGCCGAAGACGTCCGGGTCGCCCGCCGTCCAGAGCGCGTCCGGCTCCTCCAGCCCGCTCTTGATCTCCCGCTCGTGGCCGAAGCGGATCAGCGACCACCCCTGCTTGACGTAGTAGGTCTCGTCGAAGACGAGCCGGTCGGGGTAGCCGAGTCGCCAGAAGCGCAGCGCCCCGCCGACGACGGTCAGCAGCAGGATCCCGAGCGCCGCGGCACGGCGTTGCGAGGTGAGCGTCGCGGGCGCCGGGCCGAGCAGGCGCGCCCGCAGTGACTCCATACCGGTCATCGTAGGTGCTGACCCGGGACGTCCCGGGTGCCTGCCGGGGGTGCAGGGCCGAGGGGAGTCGCCGCAGGTCGAGCGCTAGGATCAGGGGGTGGCCACCTCAACTGCTCCCAGGCAAGCGGCCCGCACGGGCCCGCCGAGCATCCTGCTGAAGACCGTCGTCGCGGTCACCGGGCTGCTCTTCGTCGGTTTCCTGCTGGTGCACATGTACGGCAACCTCTTGATCCTCGTCGGGCCCGAGGCCTTCGACGAGTACGCCCACCACCTGCGGACCTTCGGTGAGCCGATGATCCCGGAGAAGGGCGTGCTCTGGGTGGCGCGGATCGGGCTGCTCGTCTCGGTGCTCCTGCACATCTGGGCGAGCATGACGTTGTGGCGCCGCGCCGGGGGCGCGCGCACCACCCGTTACGCGGGCAAGAAGAAGACCTCCTACGGCACGTTCTACGCCAAGGCCATGCGCTGGGGCGGGCTGGCGCTGCTGGCCTTCGTCGTCTTCCACATCCTGCACTTCACCACCCAGACGATCACCATCGACGGGGCCTACGCCAGCCCCGCCGAGCGGGTCATCAGCAGCTTCAGCGTCTGGTGGGCGGTGCTCATCTACGTCGCCGCGATGTTCTTCCTGGGGATGCACCTGCTGCACGGCGTCTGGGGCGCGGCGATGACGCTGGGGCTCAACACCTCGCTCAAGCGGGCCGAGCAGATCCGCTTCACGGCGATCCTGGTGGCGACGGTGGTCGTGGTCGGCTTCCTCATCCCGCCGTTGTCCATCCTGTTCGGCATCATCGACTGACGTGATTGAGGAGCGCAGCATGAGCGACACGCTGACCGAGACCGAGCCCGACCAGGACTCGTCGCTGGTGAACGGCCTCTACCGCGAGGGTGCCCCGGTCGCCGACAGCAAGGCCCCGGGCGGGGACATCTCCGAGACCTGGACCAACCGCAAGTTCGAGGCGGCCCTGGTCAACCCGGCCAACCGACGCAAGCTCTCGGTCATCATCGTCGGCACCGGGCTGGCGGGGGCCAGCGCGGGCGCGACGCTGGGCGAGGCGGGCTACCAGGTCAAGTCGTTCTGCTACCAGGACAGCCCGCGCCGCGCGCACTCCATCGCGGCGCAGGGCGGCATCAACGCGGCGAAGAACTACAAGGGCGACGGTGACTCGATCCACCGCCTCTTCTACGACACGGTCAAGGGCGGTGACTACCGCTCCCGCGAGACCAACGTCTACCGCCTCGCCGAGGTGAGCACCGACATCATCGACCAGTGCGTCGCGCAGGGCGTGCCGTTCGCCCGCGAGTACGGCGGTCTGCTCGACAACCGCAGCTTCGGCGGTGTCCAGGTCTCCCGCACCTTCTACGCCCGCGGCCAGACGGGCCAGCAGCTGCTCATCGGGGCATACCAGGCGCTGGAGCGGCAGATCGCGGCCGGCACCGTCGAGATGTATGCCCGGCACGAGATGCTCGAGCTCGTGGTCGTGGACGGCAAGGCGCGCGGCATCATCGCCCGCGACATGGTCACCGGCGAGATCGAGACCCACCTCGCCGATGCGGTCGTGCTGGCCTCTGGCGGCTACGGCAACGTCTTCTTCCTGTCCACCAACGCGATGGGCTGCAACGTCACCGCGAGCTGGCGGGCGCACCGCAAGGGCGCCTACTTCGCCAACCCCTGCTACACCCAGATCCACCCGACCTGCATCCCGCAGAGCGGTGACCATCAGTCCAAGCTGACCCTGATGAGCGAGTCGTTGCGCAACGACGGCCGCATCTGGGTGCCGAAGAACGCCGAGGACTGCGACAAGGACCCGCGCGAGATCCCCGAGGAGGACCGCGACTACTACCTGGAGCGGATCTACCCCGGCTTCGGCAACCTCGTGCCCCGCGACATCGCCTCCCGGCAGGCCAAGAACATGTGCGACGAGGGTCGCGGCGTCGGCCCCGCCGTCGACGGTGTGCGGCGCGGCGTCTACCTCGACTTCGCCGACGCCATCGAGCGCATGGGTGAGGACGCCGTCCGGTCCAAGTACGGCAACCTCTTCGACATGTACGAGCGCATCGCCGGAGAGAACCCCTACCAGGTGCCGATGCGCATCTACCCGGCCGTGCACTACACGATGGGCGGGCTGTGGGTCGACTACGACCTGGAGTCCTCGATCCCGGGGCTCTTCGTCACCGGCGAGGCCAACTTCTCCGACCACGGTGCCAACCGGCTCGGTGCGTCCGCGCTCATGCAGGGTCTGGCCGACGGCTACTTCGTGCTGCCGAACACCATCCGTGACTACCTCGCCAAGGGCCCGTTCCCGAAGATCGACGACGATGACCCCGCCGTCGTCGAGTCGCAGCAGGCGGTCACCTCGCGCATCGAGCGGCTGATGAGCATCGACGGCACGCGGTCGGTCGACAGCTATCACAAGGCGCTCGGCAAGATCATGTGGGAGCAGTGCGGCATGGAGCGCTCGGAGGAGGGGCTCAAGGGGGCGATCGAGGAGATCCGCGCCCTGCGCGAGGACTTCTGGTCCAACGTGCGCGTCCTGGGTAGCGCCGAGGGGCTCAACCAGAGCCTGGAGAAGGCGGGCCGGGTCGCCGACTTCCTCGAGCTCGGCGAGCTCATGTGCGTCGACGCGCTGCACCGGCGCGAGTCGTGCGGGGGTCACTTCCGGGTGGAGAGCCAGACCGAGGACGGCGAGGCGTTGCGCCACGACGACGACTTCGCCTACGTCGCCGCCTGGGAGTGGGGTGGTGACGAAGGTGCCCCGGTGCTGCACAAGGAGGACCTCGTCTACAACTTCATCGAGCTGAAGCAGAGGAGCTACAAGTGAGGATCGCGCTGAAGATCTGGCGCCAGGAGGGTCCCGCCGACACGGGCCGGATGGTGGACTACCGGCTCGACGAGGTGAGCGAGGACAGCTCCTTCCTGGAGATGCTGGACCTGCTCAACGAGGGGCTCATCGCCGACGGCGAGGAACCGGTCGCCTTCGACTCCGACTGCCGCGAAGGCATCTGCGGCATGTGCGGCGTCGTCATCAACGGCGAGGCGCACGGCCCCGAGCGCACCACGACGTGCCAGCTGCACATGCGCAGCTTCAACGACGGCGACGAGATCGTCATCGAGCCTGGCGCGCGGACGCCTTCCCGGTCATCAAGGACCTCTGCGTCGACCGCACCTCCTTCGACCGGATCATCCAGGCCGGCGGCTACATCTCCGCCAACACCGGCTCCGCCCCGGACGCGCACGCGACCCCGGTGCCCAAGGAGGACGCCGACCGCGCTTTCATGGCCGCCGAGTGCATCGGCTGCGGCGCCTGCGTCGCGGCCTGCCCCAACGCCTCCGGCATGCTCTTCATGGGAGCCAAGGTCACCCACCTCGGCGAGCTGCCGCAGGGCCAGCCCGAGCGCGACGCCCGGGTGGTCGCCATGACGGCCCAGCACGACCTCGAGGGCTTCGGCGGCTGCACCAACCTGGGCGAGTGCACCCGCGCCTGCCCCAAGGGCATCCCGCTCAACGTCATCGGCCAGCTCAACGGCGACTACCGCCGGGCCGGCTACGGCGCCTCCGCCGGCGACTGAGCGTCGTCCGCACCCTCATGGACACGGGTGTGTGGGGCGCGTCCTCGCAAACCTCTGTCCAGAACGGGGAAGTGCGCGTGCTGACTGAGGACCGCGCGGCGCTGGTCCTGGCCGCCACCCCGATCGGGGACTCCCGCGACGCCAGCCCGCGCCTGCTCGACGAGCTGACCAGCGCCGGCGTCGTCGCCGCCGAGGACACCCGCCGGCTGCGCCGGCTGACCGATCGGCTCGGGATCGAGGTCGGTGGCGAGGTCGTGAGCTACCACGAGCACAACGAGGCATCCCGCACGCCCGAGCTGGTCGCGCGGATCGAGGGCGGTGACCGGGTGCTGCTCGTGACGGACGCCGGTATGCCCTCGGTGTCGGACCCCGGCTACCGCCTGGTCCAGGCGTGCGTCGCGGCCGACGTCCCGGTGACCTGCGTGCCCGGCCCGTCGGCGGTGCTCATGGCGATCGCGGTGAGCGGCCTGCCGGTCGATCGCTTCTTCTTCGAGGGTTTCCTGCCGAGGAAGGCCGGGGAGCGCGAGCGCGTGCTGTCCGAGGTCGCCGACGACCCGCGCACGATGGTCTTCTTCGAGGCGCCGCACCGGCTCGCCGCGACCCTGACCGCCATGGCGACGGTGCTCGGCGAGGACCGGTCCGCCGCCGTCTGCCGGGAGCTGACCAAGACCTACGAGGAGGTGCGGCGCGGCACGCTGGCCGAGCTCGCGGCCTGGGCCGCCGACGGGGTCAAGGGCGAGATCACCGTGGTCGTGGCCGGTCGCCCGCGGGGAGCGGCGGCGACCACCGACCCGGCCGACGTCATACCCGAGGTGCGGGAGCGGGTCGCCGCCGGGGAGCGGCTCAAGGACGTCACTCGGGACTTGGCCGGGCGGACGGGCCTGTCCGCGCGGGCGATCTACGACGAGGCCATCCGCTCCCGCTGAGCACGGTGCGGCCCCTGGTGGGGCGGGCAAGCCCGTGGTTGACTGTGCCCCGGCCCGTACCGTGACGGGCTCGGACTCCACGACGAGAGGCACGCATGCGGTTCAACTGGATGGCGATCCTGGGGGGCCTGGCCGGTGGCGTGCTCGCCGGCCTGGTGGCGGTCTACGCCACGACGCAGGTGCTGCCGGGCGATGCCGGTGACCCTACGACGTGGTCGATGGTCTGGTGCGGGGTCGTCGCCGCCATCGGCGGGGCGCTGGGGGTCGCCGCCGGGTGGTTCGTCAACGGTCGACGGGCCCGCGGCCTGGGCGGCATCGCCGCCATCACGACCCTCCTCGGCACCCTCGTCGGGACCTATGCCTGGTCGCGCAGCGACGCCGTCCCCGAGCGGGCCTGGCCCTTCCTCGTCGGCGTCATGCTCATGCTTGGCGCCGGGCTGGTCGTGCTCGCCGCTGTCTGCGGCCTGACGGCCGCGCTGCTGCGCCCGCAGTCCCTCGACGACGAGATGCACCCGGCCCCGCGCGATCAGCTGTAGCCGGCGTCCGCCATCAGCTGGTCCCGGTGACGCCTGCGGGCGCGGCTGCGCCGCCACAGCACGACCCCGCCCCACAGGAGCAGCAGGAGCAGGAAGATCACGAGGACCGGCAGGAAGATCGCGACGAGCGACAGGGTGACCGCCGCACCGTCCTCGGCGGCCGAGACGACCGGGGTGCCCATGCCCGCCGTGCCGGCGTTGACGACCGGGCGGCTGACCGCCTTGCCGGTGTGCACGATCCCGGCGGTGATGATGCCGAGCAGCACGCCCACCCAGGGGTTGTCCTGCATGAAGGACGAGCCCTGCTCGAAGTCCTCGGCCGCCGTGGTGGCGGCGAAGATGAGGCCACCGGTCGCCGGGCGCACGAAGGTGCCGACCGCGTCGTTGATGTGGTCTACGAGCGCGACCTTGTCGAGCACGACCTCCGAGAGCAGCAGCACGGCGGCGATGCCGATGGCCCAGTTGGACTCGATCCAGGCGTACTGGTGCGGCAGATTGATGACGTCGGTGAAGCGTGCGATCAGCGCGACGAGGATGAACGGGATGTAGGCGTTCAGCCCCGCCGCAGCCGACAGGCCGGCTCCGGTGAGGGCAGCGAGCACGTCATGGCCTCCTGACTCGGGCGACCCCCGGCGGGAGCCGTCGCCACCAGTGAACCACGCGGCATACGGGCGGGTCCCCTCCTGCCGGCCGAGGACCGGTCGGGTCGACGAGGTATCCAGGGGGCGGCAGGATCCTCCGACCGGCAGAGGCCGTCGCACCGTGCCCGGCCGGAGAGGCAGCGATCATGAACGTCGAACCGTGGAGGGACCTGTCCCCGGGGGACGCGGCCCCGCTCGTCGTGCGAGGTATGCAGTTCCTCCTGCGGGAGCGCGGCGCGTCCCTCGTCGTCGACGGGCTCTTCGGGCCCCTGACCGCGGCGGCCGTCGCGGGCGTCCAGTCCGACCACGGGCTGCCCTCCACGGGTGACGTCGACACCTCGACCTGGGTCCAGCTGGTGGTGCCCACCGGTCCCGGATCGGTCGGCGACGCGGTGCGCGGGGTGCAGGGCTTCGACCCCGCGGCGCAGGTCGGCGCGCCCGCGCTCGCGGTGGACGGGGTGTACGGGCCGGACACCGCCGCGGCCGTCGCCGAGTTCCAGCGGCGCTGGGGGCTGACCATCGACGGGCTCGCCGGCCGGGAGACGTGGTCGTTCCTCTCGACGATGCGCGCCGGCAGCCAGGTGTGGGGCATGGCCAAGGTCGGCCACACCCAGGCGGTGAACTGGCGGGTCCGGGCGGTGCAGCACCTGCTCGTCGACCACGGCGCCTCCCTGGCCGTGGACGGTGACTACGGCCCGTTCACGGGGGAGGCGATGCGCTCCTGGCAGCAGACGCAGCGGGCGACCTTCATCTCCACGACGTGTGGGCAGCTCGACTGGCCGGGGCTGACGCGGACGGCGCGGCTCGGGGACACCGGTGACCACGTGCGGGCGGTGCAGTCGATGCTGCCGGGGCTCGCCGAGGACGGCGCCTTCGGGCCCCTCACCGACGCCGCGGTCCGGGACTTCCAGGCCATGTTCGCCCCGCCGGCCGACGGCGTCGTCGGCCCGCTGACCTGGCGCGCGTTCACGGTGCCGAAGGGGGAGTAGCGGCGCCACGGCATACCGGCCGACCCCACCTCCCGGCCCTCCGGGCCGTTGAGGGGATGACAGGGTGTCGAGCAGGAGGCGGTATGCGGTCCACGCACGAGCAAGAGTTCGCGGAGTTCTTCGACTCCCGCTCCTCGCGGTTGCTCAGCGCGGCCTGGATGCTGACCGGCGACGGGCACGTGGCCGAGGAGCTCGTCCAGGAGGCGATGGCGCGCACGTATGCCCGCTGGTCGCGCGTGCGTCGCGGGAACCCTGCCGCCTACACCCGGCGGACGATCGTCAACCTGCACACCGACCGCTGGCGCAAGCGGCGCCGCGAGGTGCTCACCGACGCGGTGCCCGAGCGGGCCACGTCTGACGACCCGATGTCGGTCGACCTCGTGCGGGCCCTGGCCCGGCTGCCGCGGCGGGAGCGCGAGTGCGTCGTGCTGCGGCACTACCTGGACCTCTCCGAGGCCGAGACCGCGCGCACGCTGGGCGTGGGCGTCGGCAGCGTCAAGAAGTACGCCATGAACGGTCGCCGCGCGCTGCGCGACCTGCTGGAGGGAGTGGAGTCCCATGACTGAGGCTCGTCAGGACATCGACGAGGTCGTGGCGCTGCTGGACCGGGCCGGCGGCCACGCCCCACCGCTGCACGTGTCCCGCGAGGACGTGGTGCGTCGGGGCGGCAGGATCCGTCGTGGTCGTCGGGTCGCCGCTGTCGCGTCGGCGCTCACCGCGGCGGGAGTGCTGTGGCTCGGGTGGGCGGTCGCACCGTTCGGCGAGGACCCGACCACGGCACCGGCCGAGGTCACCTGGTCGGACGTCGACCTGGACGGCCGCCTCTTCGGGCTGTCGGGTGAGACCTCCTGGAGTGCCGAGCTGCGGACGTGGACGGGAAGCCGCATCCGGAGCTCGTCTCTCGCGAGACGGGGTGGTCCTGCCCGAGCCGCTGGAGGCGCAGGACGGGCCGGGAGACATCCAGATGTTCCGCACGGACGGGCTGACGGTCGCGGTCTGGCTTCACACCGAGGACGACACCGGAGGTCAGGTGGCCTGGGGAGGCCAGTGCCTCCTGTGCACCGGCGGCGCTGCCGAGAGTGGCGGGACGAGCATCGGGTACGCCGCGTCGGCAGGGGTGGGGTCCGGGGACCCCGCAGAGCTGTACGTCATGACCGAGGGCGCGGTCACCACCCTGGATGGCCGCGACGTCCCGTCCCTGGAGCTCGCGGTGGAGGAACGTCGCTTCGTGGTCTTCCTGGACCAGCGGGCGGGCCTGTGGGGTGTCCACGGACCGGACGACGCAGACCGCATCGACGTGGATGCCGTCCACGGCGGCGCCGGCAGCATCAGTGGTGGTGACGGCCCGGCCCCGTGGGTGGTGTCCCTCATCCCGCCTGACGCCGAGGCCGTCCTGGCAGGGGGCGGGGTCGAGGGTGCATCGGCGGAGCTGACGGGGCACCAGGTCCTGGTCGCCGTCGGCGACGGGACCGCGACGCCCGAGGTCGAGGTGGTCATCGACGGGGAGCGGCAGGCGCTCACGTCCTACGTCCATGCCCAGGCGACCGAGGCCGGTGTCGGAGACCCGCCGGTCACCTGGAGATCCACCGTCGAGGGCTTCCTGTGGCTGGATCAAGGGTCCAGCACCGAGGCGCTGTCGGTCGAGGAGGAGCTGGCAGACGGACGGGCCGTCCTGCTGCCGGTGGCTGGCGGCACCCTCGTCGTGGTCGGCGGCTGGGAGCCTCGCGCGGGGGAGGTCGCCGTCCGCATCGGCGACGACGCGGGTGGTCGCTGGGAGGCCGCCACCTCGGTACGGGTGCGCGAGCTCGTCGACGGCCGGCCGGTGACCGTCCTGGGACTTCCCGAGCTGTCGGCGACCGAGCAGGCGCAGGTCACCGATGTCGGCACGGTGCCAGGAGGAGCGCGCGACCCCGAGCCCCTGGGGCTCACTGACGTCCAGGTGGTCCCGCTCGGCGACTGAGCGGCGGTGCCGGAGGAGCGGCGCGACGGCATACCGGACTCGGCACGTCACGGAGATCCCAGGGGTCACTCGCGCATCCCCGTGCGGGGATCTGCACGGATGACGGAGAAATACCGGCGGCATCGGTGACTTTCCCCGCCTCCTGCGACGGGTGTGGCTCACGTGACCTGCGTGAGCACCGGAGGCCGATCGCCGCCCGCGCCCCGGCCGATCGCCGCCCGCGCCCCGAACGAACGCCGCCCGTGCCCGGGACGACGCCGGGACGGGGAGGGTGCCCGCCGGGGCGCACCTAGACTGGTGACCCATGAGTCACGTCCTGTCCGCGGTCGCCTGGCCGTATGCCAACGGCCCGCGCCACATCGGTCACGTCGCCGGCTTCGGGGTGCCCTCCGACGTCTTCAGCCGCTACATGCGGATGGCCGGGCACGAGGTGCTCATGGTGTCGGGCTCGGACGAGCACGGGACGCCGATCCTGGTGCAGGCGGACAAGGCGGGGCAGAGCCCGCAGGAGTTCATCGACACCAACCACGCGCTCATCGCGGCCGACCTCACCGCGCTCGGGGTGTCCTACGACCTCTACACCCGCACCACGACCGCCAACCACGACGACGTCGTGCAGCGGATGTTCCTCGCCTGCCACCGCAACGGCTACCTCATCGAGCAGACCCAGCAGGTCGCGATCAGCCCCTCGACCGGCCGGACGCTGCCGGACCGCTACATCGAGGGCACCTGCCCGATCTGCGGGTATGCCGAGGCGCGCGGCGACCAGTGCGACAACTGCGGCAACCAGCTCGACCCGGCCGAGCTGAAGGACCCGCGCTCCAAGATCAACGGCGAGACGCCGGAGTTCCGCGACACGCAGCACTTCTTCCTCGACCTGCCGGCGCTCGCGGACGCGCTCGGGGAGTGGCTCGACGGGCGCGAGGCCAGCGGGCTGTGGCGGCCCAACGTCATCCGCTTCTCGCAGAACATCCTCTCCGAGATCCGGCCCCGGCCGATCACCCGGGACATCGACTGGGGGATCACCATCCCGCTCGACGGCTGGCGGGAGAACCCGACGAAGAAGCTCTACGTCTGGTTCGACGCCGTCATCGGCTACCTGTCCGCATCGGTGGAGTGGGCCCGGAGGCTGCCGGGCGACCAGGGCGAGCGCTGGCGCGAGTGGTGGAACGGCGCAGACGCGCTGACGTACTACTTCATGGGCAAGGACAACATCACCTTCCACTCCCAGATCTGGCCGGCCGAGATGCTGGCCCACAACGGGCAGGGCGGCAAGGGTGGCGAGACCGGTCCGTTCGGCGAGCTCACCCTCCCGACCGAGGTGGTCTCCAGCGAGTTCCTCACCATGGAGGGTCGGCAGTTCTCCACCTCGCGCAACGTCGTCATCTACGTCCGCGACGTGCTGGAGCGCTACCAGCCCGATGCGCTGCGCTACTTCCTCTCCGCCGCCGCGCCGGAGACGGCCGACTCCGACTTCTCCTGGCCCGAGTTCGTCAAGCGGACCAACACCGAGCTGGTCGCGGGCTGGGGCAACCTGGTCAACCGGACCGCCTCGATGATCGCGAAGAACTTCGGCGAGATCCCCGAGCCCGGTGACCTCAAGGACGTCGACCGGGCCCTGCTCGACCAGGTCCGTGAGGGCTTCGGCACGGTCGGCGGGCTCATCGCGACCCACAAGCAGAAGGCGGCGCTGGCCGAGGCGATGCGGCTGGTCGGTGAGGCCAACGCCTACGTCTCGACCACGGAGCCCTTCAAGCTCAAGGGGGACGACCAGCGCGAGCGCCTGGCGACGGTGCTGCACACCCTCGCGCAGGTCGTCGTCGACCTCAACACGATCCTGTCGCCCTACCTGCCGCACAGCTCGACCGCCGTGCACCGGGCGCTCGGCGGCGAGGGCGACTTCCAGCCGATGCCGCGGCTGGAGACGGTCGCCGACCTCGACGACAGCTCGCGGCCGGACTACCCGGTGATCACCGGCGACTACTCCGCCGCGCCGCGCTGGGAGCACCGCCCGGTCGAGGTGGGTGCGCCGGTGGCCAAGCCGTCGCCGATCTTCACCAAGCTCGACCCCTCGGTGGTCGAGGAGGAGCGGGCCCGGCTGGGGCTGGTCGACGAGCCCGCCGGCGCCGCGGTATGACGCCCGCGCGCCGCCGGCCCGACCTGGGCAAGGCTCTGCACCGCCGGCCCGACCTGGGCGAGGCTCTGCACCGGAAGCACGGTCGAGAAGGGCGCATCGGGTGCACAACCTTGCCCAGGTCGATGATGGCGTCGCCGCGGCAGGTCGTGCGGTGAGTGACGGTCGTGCGGTGAGTGACGAGCGGCTGGCCGACCGGCCGCCGGCTCCTGACCCGCTGCCGATCGCGGTGGCGGACAACCATTGCCACCTCGACAGCCGCCGGGAGGGTGCCGAGCTGCTGCCCGTCGAGCAGGTGGTGCGGGAGGCAGCCGCCGTCGGGGTGGACCGGCTGGTGCAGATCGGCTGCGACATCGAGTCGGCCCGGTGGACGGCGCAGGTCGTCGACGAGCACCCGGCCCTGCTCGGCGGCGTCGCCATCCACCCCAACGAGGCCCCCGGTCACGAGGCCGCCGGGGACCTCGACGCGGTGATCGACGAGATCGGCGCGCTGGCGGGGCATACCCGGATCCGGGTGATCGGGGAGACCGGCCTGGACTACTTCCGGACCGGCGAAGAGGGCGTCGCCGCGCAGCAGCACTCCTTCCGCCGGCACATCGCCCTGGCCAAGCAGCTCGGCCTCGCGCTGCAGATCCACGACCGGGACGCCCACGACGACGTGCTGCGCATCCTCGCCGAGGAGGGCGCACCGGAGAAGACGGTGCTGCACTGCTTCTCCGGCGACATGGAGATGGCGAGGGAGTGCGTGCGGCGCGGCTACTACCTGTCGTTCGCGGGCACGGTGACCTTCAAGAGCGCGAAGGACCTGCGCAACGCCCTGGCGGTGACGCCCGTCGAGCACCTGCTCGTCGAGACCGACGCGCCCTACCTCACCCCGACGCCGCACCGCGGCCAGGTCAACGCGCCCTACCTCGTCCCGCTCACGGTGCGGGCGATGGCGGCGACGCTCAACACCTCCGTGCCGCAGCTGTGCGAGGCCCTCTCGGCGACCAGCGAGGCGGTCTACGGCCCCTGGTGAGGCGACGCGCAAGCCCAGGAGACGTGCCGCCTCGGCCTGGCGGAGGTCAGGAGCGGCACCAGCACCAGCGTGGCAGAACCTCGCGCGCCCCGGCGAGAGGAGGCTCAGGGTGCCTCCGAGCCTGGCGGAGCACCCCGGTGCGGAGAGGTCGGGGTGGGACGTCGGGTGAGAGGATGCCGGGCGTGAGCGAGCGACCGACCCGCAGGCCGTCCTCCGGTGCGCAGGGCGACACCGGCGGGACCGACGCCGCGCTGCTGGGGCCGGCGCAGGTGCGTGACCTGGCGGCCCGGCTCGGGATCCGGCCGACCAAGCAGTGGGGGCAGAACTTCGTCATCGACAAGGGCACCGTCCGACGCATCGTCCGCGCCGCCGACGTCGGCACCGATGACGTCGTGCTGGAGGTCGGGCCCGGGCTGGGCTCGCTCACCCTGGGCCTCCTCGCGCAGGTGCGCCAGGTCACCGCGGTGGAGATCGACCCGGCGCTCGCGGCCCAGCTGCCGCAGACGGTCGCCGAGCACGCCCCGGACCTGGCCGGCCGGCTGACGGTGCTGCACGCCGACGCCCTGCGGGTCGACACCCTGCCCGACCCGCAGCCCACCGCCCTCGTCGCCAACCTGCCCTACAACGTCGCCGTCCCCGTCGTGCTGCACCTCCTCGCGAACGTGCCCACGCTTTGGACCGTGCTCGTCATGGTGCAGCTCGAGGTCGCCGAACGGCTCGCCGCGGCGCCCGGCGGCAGGGTCTACGGCGTGCCCAGCGTCAAGGCCGCCTGGTATGCCGACGTCACCGGCGCCGGGCGGATCGGCCGCAGCGTCTTCTGGCCCGCGCCCAACGTCGACTCCGGCCTGGTGCGCATGGTCCGCCGGGACCCGCCGCCGGTGGACGTGACCCGCGAGCAGGTCTTCGCCGTCGTCGACGCGGCCTTCGCACAGCGCCGCAAGACGCTGCGCGCGGCGCTCGCGGGGTGGGCCGGGTCGGCGGCGCAGGCGGAGGCATACCTGCGGGCGGCGGGGGTCGACCCCCGGGCGCGCGGCGAGGTGCTGACCGTCGCCGACTTCGCCCGCATCGCCGAAGCCGCAGGTCAGCGCCCCTGACGCGCTCCTCGAGCCGACACCATAGGGTGAAGCCATGACGTTGGGCACGCAGGCGCAGACGGTGACCGTCCGGGTGCCCGGCAAGATCAACCTGGGCCTGTCGGTCGGCCCGCTGCGCGACGACGGCTACCACGAGCTGTCCACCGTCTACCATGCCGTCAGCCTCTACGACACCGTCAGCGTGCAGCCGGCCGACTCCTGGTCGGTGCACGTCACCGGGCCCTGGGGCGAGCACGTGCCGACCGACGACAGCAACCTCGCCCTCGTCGCGGCCAGGACCCTCGCCAAGCGCCGCGCACGCAAGGCCAAGGTCGACCCGGTGCGCATCGACATCGACAAGCACATCCCCGTCGCCGGCGGCATGGCCGGGGGCAGCGCCGACGCCGCGGCCACCCTTGTCGGGTGCCGTGAGCTGTGGGGGCTGGACCACCTCGAGAACGACCTGCTCGAGCTCATGGGCGCCAGCCTCGGCTCGGACATCCCCTTCCTGCTGCACGGCGGCACCGCGATGGGCAGCGGGCGCGGCGAGCAGGTCACCTCCGTGCTCGCGCGCGGCGAGCTGCACTGGGTGCTGTGGGCCGGCGAGGGGCTCTCGCTGTCCACCCCCCAGGTGTATGCCGAGTGCGACCGGCTCCGCGAGGAGGCCGGGGTGACGCCGGGCCCGCCGGAGCCGAGCGGTGAGCTCATGACGGCGCTGCGCCGGATGGACACCGACGAGGTGGCGGCGGCGCTGCACAACGACCTGCAGGAGGCCGCGATCTCGCTGGAACCGGTCCTGGCCGAGGCGCTCTCGGCCGGGCTCGACCTCGGTGCGCGCGCGGGCATCGTCTCCGGCTCCGGACCGACGGTGGCCTTCCTCGTCGGGTCGCAGACCGAGGCGATCGACCTGTCCGTCGGCCTCGCCGCCAACGGCCCCACCGGCGACATCGAGCGGGCCGTCGGCCCGGTCCCCGGCGCGCAGATCATCCACCAGCGCAGCAGCCCCGAGCCGCCGCGCGCCCGCCCCGACACCGACCGCTCCGGCCCGCTCGGCCCGGTGATCGGCTGATGGCGGGGAGGCCGCCCGCCAGCCTCGTCACCCTCGCCGACGCCCACCTGCTCGCCGGCACCCAGGTGCTCCTCGACGAGGTCTCCGTCGGCGTGCTCGACGGGGACCGCATCGGCGTGGTCGGCCGCAACGGCGGGGGCAAGACCTCGCTGCTCTCGGTGCTCACCGGGGACCGGCCGCTCGACGCCGGCCGGGTCATCCGCACCGGCGACGTCACCGTGGGCATGCTCAGCCAGACCGACGTGCTCGACCCGGACGCGGCGGTGCGCCAGGTCGTCCTCGGCGACCTCGACGAGCACGAGTGGGCCGGCGACGCGCGGGTCCGGCACGTCATCGACGGGCTGCTCGGCGACAGCGCCGGCGCCGTCGGCGGGTGGGAGGCGAGCGTCGGTCCGCTCTCCGGCGGGGAGCGGCGCCGGCTCGCCCTCGCCGCGCTCCTCGTGGCCGACCCCGACCTGCTCGTCCTCGACGAGCCGACCAACCACCTGGACGTCGAGGGGGTCGCCTGGCTCGCGGCATACCTCTCGGGGCGGCGGCCGAGACCGGGCGGCGCGCTCGTCGTCGTCACCCACGACCGGTGGTTCCTCGACGCCGTCTCCACGCTGACCTGGGAGGTCGCCGATGGCGAGGTCCACACCTACGAGGGCGG
Organism: Serinicoccus sp. CUA-874; assembly: GCF_001942225.1. NCBI lineage: Bacteria > Bacillati > Actinomycetota > Actinomycetes > Micrococcales > Ornithinimicrobiaceae > Serinicoccus > Serinicoccus sp. CUA-874. The sequence goes on from NZ_MKJZ01000004.1 coordinate 74,627, forward strand.
GTATGCCGCCTACGTCCTGGCCAAGGTCGAGCGGCAGCGCGTCGCCCGGGTGACCCAGGAGAGGCGGGAGAATCTCGCCCGCAAGGAGTTGGCCTGGCTGCGCCGGGGAGCGCCCGCGCGCACGAGCAAGCCGAAGTTCCGCATCGAGGCGGCGACCGAGCTCATCCAGGGTGAGCCGCCGCCCCGGGACAGCGTCGAGCTGGTGCGCTTCGCGACGACCCGGCTCGGCAAGGACGTCCTCGACCTGCTCGACGCCACCGTGCGGGTGGGGGAGCGCGACCTGCTCACCGATGTCACCTGGCGGATCGGACCGGGCGACCGATATGGCGTCGTCGGCGTCAACGGCGCGGGCAAGTCGACCCTGCTGCGGGTGCTGCTGGGCCAGCACCCGCTGGCCGCGGGCAAGCTCAAGACCGGCAAGACGGTGCGGATGGCGTGCCTGTCACAGGAGCTGCGCGAGCTGGACCGGGTCGCCGGCTGGTCGGTCATCGACGCGATCACCGAGGTGCGATCGTTCACGGTGATCGGGGGCAAGGAGGTGAGCGCGAGCTCGCTGGCCAAGCGGCTGGGCTTCTCCGGCGGGCGGCAGCAGTCGCGGGTCGGGGATCTCTCCGGCGGGGAGCGGCGGCGGCTGCAGTTCGTCCGGCTGCTCATGGACGAGCCCAACGTGCTGCTGCTGGACGAGCCGACCAACGACCTGGACATCGACACCCTCACCGCGATGGAGGACGTGCTCGACGGATGGGCCGGGACCCTGCTCGTCGTCTCCCACGACCGCTACCTGCTGGAGCGCATGACCGACCGGCAGGTGGCGCTGCTCGGGGACGGCAGCTTGCGGGACCTGCCGGGCGGCGTGGAGGAATACCTCCGGCTTCGCGAGGGTATGAGCTCGGCCGGCCGGACCAGGGGGTCTGCGGCGTCCCCCTCGGGCACGCCGACCGCGGCGCGGGTGGGCGGACCGGCCGCCGGTGGGTCGGGGTCTGGCTCCTCGTCGCGCAGCCCGGCCCAGGTGCGCGAGGCCCGCAAGACGCTGGCGCGGGTGGAGAAGGCCCTGGACCGGCTGCATACCCAGCAGCAGCGGCTGCACGAGCAGATGGCCGCCGTGGCGACCGATCCCGACGAGCTGGCCCGGCTGACCGCCCGCGACGCCGAGCTCACCGCGCAGGAGGAGGCGCTCGAGACCGAGTGGCTCGAGGCCTCCGAGGTGGCCGAGGCGTAGCCGCGTCCCGAGACGTCAGTGCGTCGGTGCCGGTGGCTGCGGTGCGCGCTCGCCGAGGGCCTGGGTCACCGACGCCGCCACGGCGGCGCCGGTCACCATCGGCACCAGGACGGCCGGGGGGAGGAAGACCAGCAGGATGAGGACGGAGGCGAGCGGTCGACGCAGCACAGCCGTGCCGGTGGCGGCTGCCGCGCCGGCGCCCAGGACGAACCGCGAGGGCAGCGGTGCGTGCGGAGGATCCCCAGCGGTGCACCTCAGCCATGGCCCGGGCCTATCACGCGCTCAGCCCCGGCCAGGAGTCTCCGCGCGCGCCGGGGTCTCAGCTCCGGGCGCTGATCTGCCGGCGGCGCAGACCGACCAGACCGAGGGCCGCCGCCACGACCGCGATGAGCCCGAGCCAGAGCAGCGGCAGCCACTGCACCGGCTCGACCGGCACCTGAGCCATGTGGTGCAGCGGGGAGAGCGCGAGCACCCAGTCCGGCACCTCCAGGAGGGTCGCGAAGTTGCCGACGAAGATCATGACGCCGACCAGGGCCCACCCGACCGGAGCCAGCAGCCGCGGTGCCCAGCCGACGAGCAGCGTGCAGATCCCCAGGGTGACGAGCGCCGCGGGCAGCGTGTTGACGTGGGCGAGGAATCCGTCGCCGACGAGCGCACCGGTGCCGGTGACCCCGGCCGCCGCGACGCCGACGAGCAGGCCGGTGACGAGCATGACGGCCACGGCCCCGAGGCCGATCGCCAGCACGTGCGACAGGCCCCAGGCGGTGCGGCCGGTCGGCGTGGCGAGCACCGCCTGGGCCCGGCCGGAGTCCTCCTCCGCCTTGAGGCCCTGCACGGCATACACGATGAAGGCGGCCGTGAGATAGCCGCTGAAGACCGAGAGGAAGGCCAGGTATCCGGCGGCGAGCTCGCCCGCGCCGAAGACCTGCTGCAGCGCGTCGGGCATGTTCTCGGCCGAGTCCAGCATCACCTGGGTGAAGAGCCCGTCGACCACCCCGAGGACGGCGATGGCGAAGCCCCAGGCCAGGACCGGGCCGCGCTGCAGCCGCGCTGCGAGACCCCAGACCGTGCCCAGCGCCGGGCCCGCCTCGCCGCGGCCGGGACGCGCGGCCAGCAGCCCCGCGCCCAGGTCACGCCGGTCCTGCAGCCCGAAGGCGAGCGCCGTGGTCGCCGCCGCGAGGCCGACCGACAGCAGCAGCGGCCACCAGCGGTCGAGCACGTAGGGGGCGGTCTGGCTGGCCCAGCCCAGCGGGGAGAACCACGACAGCGTGCTGCCGCCCTCGGCAGCCATGTCGCCCAGGGCGCGGAGCGCGAAGGAGACCCCCAGCACGAGACCGGCCAGGCCCGAGGCGGAGCGGGAGTACTCCGAGAGCTGCGCGGTGACCGCGCTGACCCCGGCGAACGTCATACCGGTCAGGGCGACCCCGACGCCGACCAGCAGCGAGCCCGTCGTGGCGAAGTCGTTGGCGAGCGCCATCGCGGTGACCGCGACCGCCGCCGCGAGGTTGGTGATCACCGCCACGACCAGCGCCGCGGTGAGCCGGGCGTGCCGGCCGGTCACGTTGGCCCGCACCAGCTCGGCGCGGCCGCTCTGCTCCTCGACCCGGGTGTGCCGGGAGATCAGCAGGATGTTCATGAGCGCGGCGAGCAGGTAGAGGTAGAGCGTGTAGCCGCCGGCGAAGAAGGTCTCGTAGCTCGGCGGGTCCATGCCGTAGGCCGGGCCGGCGAACATGCGGCCGATCGGCTGGCGCAGCAACGGGCTCGCGGCCGCGAGGTCGGCCTCGGTGGGCGCGACCTGGGGCAGCGCGGCACCGATGTAGATGACGAAGAGGCCCAGCCCGGCGACCCAGGCGGGCAGCTTGATCCGGTCGCGCCGCAGCATGAAGCGCACCAGCGTGCCGGTCCCGGCGAGCGTGCCGCTGCCGCGGGTATGCCGTGGCGCCCCGTGGGCGGGTCCGCTCCGGTCGGTCGGTGGGCGGCTGGCCGAGGCGTCGTGGTCGCGGATGGCGGTGCTCATCGCGTGGCCCCCTCCTCGACCGAGCGCCGCGAGTGGTTGCCCTCAGCCCCGCCGGACGTCGCCTGTCGTTGCTCGCCGTAGTGGCTCACGAGCAGCTGCTCCAGCGTCGGCGGGTGGGCCGTGATCGACCGGACCCCCAGCTCGCCGAGCCGGCTGACCACCGGGCCGACGTGCTCGCCGTCCACCTCGAGCCGCACCTGGTCGTCCTCGGTGGTGACGTCGTGGACGCCGGTGAGCGAGGCCATACCGTCGGCCGGGCGGTCGGTGCGCGCCACGATCGTGGTGCGCGTCATGTGGCGCAGGTCGTCCAGGCTGCCGGTCTCGACGACCCGGCCGGCGCGGACGATGGAGATACGGTCGGCGAGGACCTCGACCTGGGCCAGGATGTGGCTGGAGAGCAGCACGGTGGTCCCGGCGTCGCGGGCCTCGCGGATGCAGTCCTGGAAGACCAGCTCCATCAGCGGGTCGAGACCCGCCGTGGGCTCGTCGAGCAGCAGCAGGTCGACGGGGGAGGCCAGGGCGGCGATGAGCGCGACCTTCTGCCGGTTGCCCTTGGAGTAGGTGCGGGCCTTCTTGGTGGGGTCCAGGTCGAAGCGCTCGCACAGCTCGCTGCGGCGGGCCTTGTCGAGCGTGCCCCGGAGCCGGGCGAAGAGGTCGATGGCCTCACCTCCGGTGAGGTTGGGCCACAGCTCGACGTCACCGGGGACGTAGGCCAGCCGGTGGTGCAGCGCCACGGCGTCGTCCCACGGGTCGGCGCCGAAGAGGCGTGCCGTGCCGCCGTCGGCCCGGAGCAGTCCGAGCAGGACGCGGATCGTCGTGGACTTGCCGGCGCCGTTGGGGCCGAGGAAGCCGTGGACCTCGCCCGGGGCGACGGACAGGTCGAGGCCGTCGAGGGCACGGGTGCTGCCGAAGGTCTTGACCAGGGCGTTGGTCTCGATCACGGGACTGACGGTGGTGTTCATGCGGTCTCCTCCGTGGTGTCGTCGGTGTCGCCCGAGAAGATGAAGGCCTGCTTCGCCCGCTCGGTGAGGAGCCCCTCGGAGAAGAGCTCGAGCATCGTCTGGGTGTAGAGGTCGGTGCTGCCCTCGCCGATGAGGTCCTCGCCGAGGAGTCGCTGCATGTGCTCGTGGAGGACCAGCGCGCCGAGCGACCAGAGGGTCAGGATGACCACCCGGGCCCGTGGGTTCGCGCTGGGCAGGACCAGGCCGGTCTCGACGCCCTGGGCGGTGTAGCCGACGGCGTCCTCGACGAGGTCGTCGACGAACTCGTCCAGCCGCGGGCTGCCCTCGGAGAGGGTCCGGGCGAGGTAGCGCAACGCCGGTCGTGCCTGCGCCACGCGGGTGTCGACCTGGATCGGCGGGCCGCCGAGGCCGGCGCGCATGGTCTCGGCCTTGGACTCGCGGATGAAGGCGAGCACCCGGTCGTCGCAGGCCTCCCGCAGCTTCTCCTTGGAGCCGTAGTGATGGATGACCAGCGGTGGGGACACGCCGGCCTGCTCGGCGATGGCGCGGACGCTGGTCGCCTTCACCCCGTGCCGGCCGAAGAGGTCGATCGCCGTGGTGAGGATGCGCTCGAGCCCTGGCTCGGCGGGGGTCTCGTCGGTCGCGTGGCTGACCATGTGTTCAGCGTGGCATTGACTGAACATTCAGTCAACCACTCTCTGACCACGTCCCCACCGGGCCTCGCGCGTGGTGGGCTCGACCCCCACCGAGCGTCAGTCGAACGGCGCGAGCAGCCCCTTGAGGAGCTGGGCGAGCTCGGTCTGACGCTGCGGTGAGAGCCCCTGCAGCAGCCGTCGCTCGTCGGTCACCAGGTCGGCCAGGGCCGCGTCGACGACGTCCCGACCCTCGACGGTCAGCCGCACCAGCTTGGAGCGCTGGTCCGCCGCGGACGCAGCGCGGTCCACGAAGCCGCGTCCCTCCAGCCGCGCGAGCCGGTTGGTCATCGTGCCGCTGGTGACCAGGGTCTGCCGCACCAGCTGGGTGGGGGTCAGCTCGTAGGGCTCACCGGCGCGGCGCAGGGCCGAGAGCACGTCGAACTCCCACGACTCCAGCTCGTGGGTGCTGAACGCGTGCCGCCGGGACAGGTCGAGATGCCTGGACAGGCGGGAGACCCGGGAGAGCACCTCCAGCGGGGTGACGTCCAGGTCCGGGCGCTCGCGCCCCAGGCCGCGACGATGCGGTCCACCTCGTCGTCCGGTCCCTGGCTCATGCCTCCCACAGTAGGCGAGGACCCAAGAGGGGGTGAATCAGCGGAACTGACCCTCGATCCGGTCGAGCTCGTCCCGGGTCAGCTGCAGGTCGGCGGCGCGCACCGAGTCGGTGATCGACTCCGGCCGCTGGCGCCGGGGATCGGGATGACGTGCTCGCCCAGGCTCAGCTCCCAGGCGAGCACCACCTGCTGCGGGCTCACGCCGCGCTCAGTGCCGATCTCGTGGAAGGCGGGGTAGGTCACCCCGACGTCGCTCGCCGACCCGGTGCCGCCGAGCGGGCTCCAGGGGAGGAAGGCGATCCCGTGCTCACCGCACATCTCGAGCTCGTCGCGGCTGGAGCGGAAGCGCGGGGAGAACTCGTTCTGCACCGAGGCCAGCCCGCCCTCGCCGAGCACCTCCAGCGCCACCTCGATCTCCTCGACGTCGGCGTTGGAGATGCCGACAGCCCTGATCTTGCCCTCGTCCTGCAGCTCCTTGAAGGTCTGGATCACCTCGCCGTAGACCCGCCAGCGGTCGGGGCGGTGCCACTGGTAGAGGTCGATGGTCTCGACCTGCAGCGCGCGCAGCGAGGCCTCGACGGCACCCCTCAGGTATGCCGGTGACCCGTCGCGACCCCACTGCTCGCCCTCGGCGCGGGTGATGCCGCCCTTGGTGCCGACAACGACGTGGCTGGTGTCGCCGTAGCCCTGGAGCGCCTTCGCGACGACCCGCTCGTTGTGCCCCATCTGGTCCCAGCTGGGCGCGTAGATGTCGGCCGTGTCGATGTAGGTCACCCCCGCGTCGAGGGCGGCGTGCACCGTGGCGATCGCCTGCTCCTCGCTGGGCTGCGGGTCCTTGCCCAGCGAGAACGGCATCGCCCCCAGGCCGATGGCGGAGACGGTGAACGGGCCCAGGCGACGGGTCTGCATACCGACGACCCTAGGCGGTGGGCGGGACCTTCACAAAAGGGTCTGACCTGGGACGATCCCAGGCTGTTCAGGACGATGGCACAGGCTCGAGAAGCAGAATGGCACACCCCCCGCAGCCTGGCGAGGCTGGCGTGCGTGCGTGGGGAGGCCGAGCCTCCAGTCCGTGGGTCGCCTGCCTCCGGCCCGACTGCCTGTGCGCGGCCAGGACCACAGCCAGGCCGAAGAAGAACTCGGCACGGTCGTCCGTGTTGATGGTGGCTGTCCGGGTCATCTCGGTCCTCTGTGAGGGCCGAGAGACGAGGATCTCTCGTGGGTTGTCGGTGGGCTGGGCCATACTTGCCACATGCAGGCTCCACCACGGACCTTGTAGACGCAGAACACCCGAGTGCGCAGACGGTCGGCACGGCACGGGCGGAGTTCCCGGGAGATGGAAGTCGCGGATGTACAACTCGAAGGTGCGGAAGCGCGCGGTAGAGAACTTCAACGCTGCCGTCGAGCGTTATGTCGCGACGGCCAAGAAGTTCGAGACGGGGGCGGAAGATCTTTACAGGGTACGTCTCGACGCGGTCCAGACGGTTGAGGCAGTGACCGGAAAGATCAACTCTCTCGCGCACACCCCCCGGGAGTTCAAGGCAGCGGTGGCGCTTACGAGGGCCGAGATCAAGAGTTTCGAGGGCAAGCAGCGCGCGATCGAGAAGGTAGTGAAGCAGGCTAAGCGTGAGGCTAAGGGAAGCGCTGCGGGCGCTTCTCTCGGTGCTCTGGGCGTCGCTGTCGCCACCATGGGGCCCACGGCGGCGATGAGCGTTGCGACAACGTTCGGTGTTGCGTCGACGGGTACCGCCATCGCGAGCCTGTCCGGAGCTGCCGCGACCAATGCGGCACTTGCGTGGCTCGGCGGGGGAGCGCTCGCCGCAGGGGGAGGTGGGATGGCCGCTGGGGGGACGCTGCTTGCCCTGGCCGGCCCGGTTGGCTGGGCGATCGCGGTAGCCGCAGGTGCCGTGTCAGTTGGAGTCGGTGTCCGTACTGCGACCAAGAACAAGTCCGCCGCCGCCGAGTCAGACAACGAACGGATGGAGATCGAGGCGGCGATCCGCCGGTTCGACCGCGTCATCGCTGAAATCTCCTCGCTCGACGAACTTACGCGCAGCCAGATGGCTGAGCTAAAGCGCCTCTCCAAGGGTGTTCCCGACGCCGACTACCGGTCCTTCTCGGAGGCGGAGCGCAAGGGGGCAGCCATGCTGGTCAACGGGAACCTCGTCCTTGCCGAGCTCGTGAACAAGGAACTCAGCGTCGATGCCGACGAGTAGCGCTGCGGACCGCGTCGTCGCGCAGGGGATCGGGGCGCACGCCCGATTCCTGGAATCCATGCGGTTGGCTGACTTCGCCGAGAACGCCGCGAAGATCCTGACCCACGAGACGGACGGACTGGCCCAGGTCGCCGCCCGTGAGGCAAGGGCCCTCGGACACGTGGACGTGGCGCGCCTCAGAGCCGAAGCGATCGTGGCAGTGAACCGCGGAGGGTCCAGGGGAGTGCACGGCTTCATTGCAGAGTTCGCGGAGACCGGCATCACGAACGCCGAACGCGCCATTGATGGGACCCGCGTACTCACGACTGTCTGGGCAAACAACGGTCCGGCGGATCTGCATGTCGGAAAGTCATCCGTGCAGATGAAGTTCTACGCCGATCTGGGAAACGAGATTCGCACGTCCGCGGGCTACCACGGCATGAAGATGATGTTCCCCAAGGACCACGTCGAGGTCTTCGACAGGATCATGCGGGGCGAGACCCACATCGAGGTCGGTGGCACGCCACTGAAAATGAGCCAGGTTCGCGCGATCCGCGAACTCATCGAGAACGAGAGCGCGCAGCGCGGCGGGCCCTACACGGAGTGGATGAGGGCCTCCAAGTTGGACTACGCGGACGTGCAGGTCGGCACGTTCCGGGACACGCTGGATTCTCGCGCACAGTCCCTTCAAGATCGAGCGTCGGAACAGCGTCGCCAGGTTCGTGACGACGCGAACGCGAAACGAGCTCACGCCGCACAGCAGGCGCAGGCATCGTGGGCCGAAGCCGGCCAGGTTGCGGCCACCGGGGCAGCGGTCCACGGCGGGCTCGCGTTCGTAATGTTCGCATACCAACGGCACAAGGACGGCGTGAAGCTGTGGGAGTTCGGACGGGAGGACTGGAAGGCTGCCGGGGTCGAGACTGCGAAAGGCAGCGCGAAGGGCGGGGTCACGGGCCTGTCCATTTACGGGCTGACCAATGTCTGCGGCATGAGTGCGCCAGCAGCCGCTGCCGTCGCGTCGGGGGCGATCGGCCTAGCAGCTGCAACCCTGAACCTTCGCGCGGGGAAGGTCGACGACGACGAGTTCGCAGACCTCGCCCTGTTCAACGCCTTGGACGCGACAGGCGCAGCCGTCGGTGCGGCACTCGGGCAGATGGTCATCCCCATTCCGATCCTGGGGGCGGTCGTCGGGTCGATCGCCGCGAACGTAATCCTCAGCCAGGGGAAGGGCTCTCTGAACAGAGCTGAGGCAGCGACCATCGAGGCACGCGAGGCCGAGATCGCGAAGTACATCTCTGGACTGGACGGGGAACTCCAGGCGGAGTACCTGCGGATCACGGCACAGCACGACTATTACCGCGCGCTTCGGGAACGGGCCTTCGATCTGACTGCGAACGTAGAGCTCAGGATGCTGGCCAGCATCGACCTTGCACGAGCCGTGGGCGTGCCCGAAGCGAAGATCATTCACGACATTGAAGAGGCCGATGCCTTCTTCCTGGGGCGAGTCGAGACTCGCAGGTAGGCTCGGGAGCCGCCACGCAGCACGATGGACGTTTGCGGACACCATGCCGTGGCCGGTCACCGGCTGAGTCGGCGCGTCCGTGCGGGCGTAGGCTCCGCGTGTGTCCAAGAGCGCACCGCCCAGCCACGAGGCCCGGCTGCTCCTCTTCTTAGACTTGGTCGAGGACTATCGCGTCCTCGCTAGCGTCCTTCCGGTCACAGTGGAGTTCACTGTGGGGGTTCCAAGGGATCCCGCGGACCACTGGCACCGTCTACTCAGGGCGTTCGCCCTCCGGAAGCTCGTGTCCGCGAACGACCACGTGACGGTTGTCCGGGTTGTTCAGTCCCTCGACGCTCTCATGCCCGAACGCAACGAACAGATCCGGTCGGAGATGCGGGGGGGGGGGGGGGGGGGCAACGCGGGGAGTGCCGCGTTCGGGGACGGCGCGGGCGGCCCATACGACCACGCCGACGACATTACGCTCGATGTCCTGTATGGCAGCTACCTACACGGCGACTACGATAAGTGGGCCCGCTCCCGAGCGCGACCCCAACTGTACGAGGAGATGGCCCTCTGGTCGTGGGTGACGAACGTTGAGGCGATCATCTACGACCTGCAACGCTCCATCCTCGACGTGCGCGACGAGGGGACGATCATCCTCCCCGACGGTCCGGGCGCATGACCACCCAAGGGCCAGCCCTGGCTCCTCGACATGCCCGCCAGTAGTTGGGAAAATCCCAACAGCGCGCTAGGCTGACTAGATGAGTAAGGGGATCGGAGCCAGAGTTTCCCAGGTACTGCCATCAGGGACGACCCAGAAGGAAGTCGCGGCGAGTGTCGGCATGACACCCGACGCGTTCTCCCGTGCCCTGAAGGGAGAACGAGGCTTCTCCGCGATCGAGTTGGCCAACCTGGCAGACGTCTTGAACCAGGACGTCCACTACCTCATCACCGGCGAACCTGACCCCCGACGCCTGGTCCCCGCAGCGCGCCATGCCTACGATCGGGACACCCGCGAGCGCTCCGTGGACAGTTACCATCAGGACCGGCAAGTCCTTGATGACATCGCCTTGGCCTACCACCAGGCAGGCGAGTGTGCAGCCCAGCCATCGACGGTTCCTACCGACCTGGCCGAAGCGCGTGAGCGTCTCGGAGATGACTTCGTCCGAGTCATGCTGGAGCGGCTAGAGGGGCGTTGCGGCATCGACGTGGTTCGAGTCCCCGAACTCACAACCTCCTACTCGTTCTGCGTAGGTGAGCGTGCGGTGATCGCCATCCCCGCTAAGGGGAACTGGTTCCGAGAGAACTGGGACATGGCCCACGAACTCGCCCATCACGTCCTCGGCCACGCGGACGTCATCGCGGCCGACGGTAAGGACGTTGAAGAGTACGAACGGCAGGCGAACAAGTTCGCCGCCGAGCTCTTGCTGCCGCAGGCCCTGATGGACTCCCTGGACTGGGCGAGCATGACGCCAAAGGAACTCGCTGACCAGGTGTGGGTCCTGGGCGTGTCCACTCAAGCGCTGTCAACACGGCTTACCAACTTGCGAGTTGCCGTCAGCCAGCAAGTCAACAGCCTGTTGCAGTTGACCACGCAGGCCCTTCTGCGGCGTCACTGGACTGGGGCAACCATGCGGGACGAGATCACGGAACGCATCCAGGCCGCGTCGGCGCGACACTTCCCACTGTGGATCCAGGAGGCACACCTGGACCGCATCGCAGAAGGATCCGCACGCAAGGGAACGCTCGCCTGGATGCTGGGGGTCGCCGAGGATGCGCTAGAGGTCGACGCACCCGAGGCCCCCAAGAGCATGGCTCCCGCGGACCTGGAGAAGATCCTCAGCTAGCCTCGTGAGGGTGCCGCTCGTCTTTCCCGACACCACCGTCCTGATCAACTTCGCCCTGTGCGACCAGATGGAACTCCTTGCAGAGCTGGTGAACGGACGCGCCTCCTGGACAGCATCAGTCGCCACGGAGTGCAACGACCAGGCACAGGACTGGGACCTACCGAAGATGCTGGACGCGCACACGATCTTCGGCACGCCCCTCGTCCCCAACGGCACGAAGGAGCACCTGGAGATCACGGGGCACCAAGCCTACTTCCGTCAACCAGGTGACGGCCCAAGGAAGCATCTAGGAGAGTCAGAGACCCTGGCGATCATTGACTGCCGCCGCATCGAGTCCGTGTTCGTGACGGATGACAGAAAGGTGCCCGATCGGGCGGTGTCCCACAACGTCCAGGTCCACTGCATTACGACTTGGGACCTTGTGCGGTTGGCCGTCCGCACAAAGAAATGCACGACTCAGACGGCTATGTCCATGCGGGAAGTCCTCATGGGGCAGCAACGGGTCCACCTTCAGCACGTGAGGGACCCGGGGCGGTTCGTGCGTTGGTTGCTAGAGGACTCGTAACGATCAGATAGCCAGCCTGTCGACCTCTATCGGGTCGCCAGCCCGGCGTCGCCCGCACCTGCACGGGCGATCCAGGGCATCCGCTCACGCAGACTGAGCTTCGCCGCGGAGCATCTCGTAAAGGGCACCGGCGACGAGGGTTTTGATGACTTGGGCTTTGTTGTCCTCGTCGAGGAGTTTGGTGACGCCCTTGGTGTGGAAGTCGCCGGCTTCGAGGACGGCGGTCTGGATGGTGGGCCACAGGTCGGGTGAGTCGTAGAAGTCGACGCGGGTGTTGGACTTGGCCTGGTCGCGCAGCGCGTCCTTGTCGAGCATCTTGCGCATGACGTCCTCGTACACGGACAGGGCGTCCTCGTCGGACAGGCCGGTGCCTTCGAAGAGAGTGTTGAGTTGTTCGAGGACGGCGGCGAGGCGGACCATTTTCGGGTCGCGGGCGGCCCCGGACCCGGTCGCGGTCAACGGGTTGAGCTTGTCCTCGTCGGGGCTGTCGCCAAGCTTGAGCGTGTGGGTGCCGTGATCCTTCGTGGCCAAGTGCGTCATGACGACCTCGGACAGGTCGATGACCTGGTGCCGGTTCCGGTCGGTGATCTCCCTGGAGAGCAGCCGCAGGAACACGGCCCGCTTCTCCAAGTCGACATCCTGGAAGTCGATGATTTGGGAGAGGAAGTCGTAGGCGTTGACGAAGCTGGTCACGTCCTTGCGGAACAGTTCGAGCCGTTCGACCTCGCCCTTGTCCTTCTCGTCAAGGGCTTGGTCGTAGGCGTGGTTGAACCGGTCCTTCGGCACGTCCAACGCCGCCTTCAACGCGGCCTGGGTCTTCGTGACCCACCATGCTTGGGCGGTCGCTTCGATGTCTTCGGGGGTGAAGATGCCTGCCTGGTCGAGCTTGTCTGCCAGGTCGTGGACGATGTTCGGGTCGGTCACGTCCGACAAGGCCGCCTGCTGGTAGTACGGCTGGAACGCCTTGAGGATGTCGTCGGGGTCGTTCACGAAGTCCAGGACGTACGTGTTGTCCTTCCCGGTCGCGGTCCGGTTTAACCTTGACAGGGTCTGCACCGCGGTCACGCCGGAGAGCTTCTTGTCGACGTACATCGCCGTCAACAACGGCTGGTCGAACCCGGTCTGGTACTTGTTCGCGACCAGCAGCACCCGGTACTGAGGTTTGTGGAACACGTCCGCGACCGACCGGCCCTTGAGCTCGTTCATGTTCGTCTCGGTGAACGACTCCGGCCCCGACTCGGCGTCGGTGACCTCACCGGAGAACGCGACCAGGGTGCCCAGGCCGTTGTAGTGATGGTCTTCGATGTACTTGTCGATCGCGAGCTTGTACCGGACCGCGGCCTTGCGGGAGTCGGTCACCACCATGGCCTTGGCCTTCCCGTCAAGCAGGCCCGCGACGTTGGACCGGAAGTGCTCCACGATGATCTGGACCTTCTGCCCGATCGTCTCCGGGTGCAGCTTCACCCACCGCATGAGCGACTTGAGCGCCTGGGACTGGTCGACCAGTTCGTCACTGTCGTAGTCCTGCCCGTTGTGCGCGAGGCGGAACGCGGTCTTGTAGGACGTGTAGTTCCGCAGCACGTCCAGGATGAACCCCTCCGCGATGGCCTGCTGCATCGAGTACAGGTCAAACGGGCCTGGGGTCCCGTCCGGTCCGGGCCGGCCGAACAGCTCCAGGGTCTTGCCCTTCGGGGTCGCGGTGAACGCGAAGAAGGAAATGTTGGTCGGGTTCGCCCGCTGCGCCATCGTGACCGCGAGCACGTCCTCCAACGACGCCTCACCCCCATCAGCAAGATCCGCCTGCTCCTGCGTGGACAGGACTTCCTTCAGCGTGGCGGCGGCCATGCCGGTCTGGGACGAGTGTGCCTCGTCCGCGATGATCGCGAACCGACGCCCTTGGAGGGCCTGGGACTCGCTGATCTGCTTCAGCGTGAAAGGGAACGTCTGGATCGTCACGATGATGATCGGCGCGCGCCGCTCCAACGCATCCGCGAGGGCCTCCGACTTCGACGTGAACGTGCCCGTGGTCCCGGTGTGGATCCGGTCCCCGATCGGGACGACCAGGCCCTGCTTGTGGTCGATCTGGAAGATCGCCTCCTGCAACTGGTCATCCAGGACCGTCCGGTCGGTCACCACGATGACCGAGTCAAACATCTTCTCGTCATCCTTGTCATGCAACGACGACAACCGGTGCGCCAACCACGCGATCGAGTTCGTCTTCCCCGACCCCGCACTGTGCTGCACCAGATACCGGTGCCCCGCCCCTTCCTCCCGTGCCGCCGCCACCAGCCGGGTCACGGCCCGGTACTGGTGATAGCGCGGGAACAGCAAGGTCTCGCAGCGTTCCTTCACGTCGGTGACCGGGTTGACCGTCTCGGTCACCTGCAGGTGCATGAACTTGCCCAGGATCGTGAGCCACACGTCCTTGGACAGGGTCTCCTCCCACAAGTACGACGTGCGGTAGCCGTCCGGGTTGGGCGGGTTCCCCTCGCGCTGGCCGTCGCCCTTGTTGAACGGCAGGAACCTCGTGTTCTCCCCGGCGAGGCGGGTCGTCATGAACACCTCGTCCGTGTCGACCGCGAAATGCACCAGGGCACGTCGCCCGAATGACAACAACGGCTCGGCGCCCTTCCCCGGGGCATGTGGGGCCCGGTCCTGCTTGTACTGGGCGATCGCGTCCCCGACCGACTGCGTCAACGTCGTCTTCAACTCCGCGGTCGCGACCGGGATCCCGTTCACGAAGAACACCAAGTCGATCGACCCGTTGTGATGCTTGGAGTAGTGGACCTGCCGGACCACCCGCAACCGCACCTTCCCGTACCGTTCCAACACAGCCGGGTTGAGGTTGTCTGCTGGTTTGAACTCACACATCGCGAAGGTCGCCGGGTGCTCCTTGAACCCACGCCGCAGCACATTCAACGCACCCCCACCATGCTCGAACGGCTTATCGAGCGTCCTCACCAGCCGGTCCAACACCCGAGCCTTCGACTTAGCCTGCACCGCCTCAGGGTCGGTCGGGCGGACGACCTTCTCCCACGCCTCCGGCTGCGACCCCTCCAGCCAGGCGAACACGTCCTCCGGGAACAGCCCCAGGTCCTTGTCGTACCCGTGATCGTTCTCCGAGTACAACCACCCGTGCGCACCCAGGTGCGCCGTCAGTTCATCCTCGAACGTCTTCTCCTCGTGCAGACTCACGCCACACCCTCCCGCTCAACCCGCCCGTAGGTGTCGAGGTCCAACCTGCCCGTCACCGCATCCGAGATCAACGCCGCCCGACGCTCCCGCATCAAGCCGACCGACTCCTGCGTCCGCTCGACGACCGCGTCCATGTCGTCGAGCACCTCCTTCAGGTGTCGGACCAGCGCCTCCTGCTCATCCACGGGCGGGACCGGGATGCGTAGGGATCGCAACTTGTCTTGGTTGATGTTGGGTTGTCCGCCTCCCGATGCGAGCACCAGCAGGTGTTCCCGGGCAGCCAGCAGTGCGTACATGGCGAACTCCGGGAGGACACCCTTCGCCTCAGCGAAGGCGCAGCATGCCTGGTTGGTGCATGCCTCGACCTCCAACATGCCAAGCCGGCCGATGGTCGCGCCGTACATGGCGATGAGCAGAGTCCCCGGCGGATAGAGCTTGAGCGGGCTGAGGGCCTCCACGGTCTCGGACGAGACCATGCGCCGAGTATGCCGAATCGGGCGTTCCCTGAGCTCGCTCGTGGTCACCCAGTAGTGATCCCCGTCGTCTTCCAGCTGGTCCTCATTGGCTGGCGTCGTGCCGCTGGAAATCAGTCCGAACAGCCAGGACAGCCGCTTCACTCCCCAGTGCGCTGGCACATCGCCGAGCCACTCCACGCCGGAGTCCTTCAGCGGAGCGTTGGGATTAAGTCCTTTAGTGACGGCGTGCGCGATGACCGCCGACCGCCGCTCACCCAACAACCCAACCAGTTCCTCCTGCTTAGCGATCATCGCGTCAATATCAGCCGTCTCCCGATCCAAGAAGCCCGCGATAGTCCGCTGCCGGTCAAGTGAGAAGGCGGGCAGTCTGAAGTCACGCATGGCGTCCCAGGAAGACCGGGGCATCTTTGCTCCGTAGGCAGAAACGCCCGCCCACTCCAGCCACGCACGTGAGAGCGCGAGGTAGGTCAGGTAGCGACCGTCTACCTCTGGACCGGGGCGCATGACCAGCAATTCCCCCGTCGCAGTGCCGTCACGATCGGCGTGCCACGCCTTGGCCAAGTAGGGCCTCAACTTCCCGAACAGCACGTCGCCCGATTGGAACCGGACCGAGTCGGTCGCTTCCTTGAGCGGCAGATCCTGTTGCACAAGGGCTCCGACAGCGCCGACGATGCCCTCAAGGCCGAGGTATGGCTCTGGGGAGCCGTCCGTCTTGTCAACGTGCTCGCTGACCGCGAACCTGAGACGCAGCCCGGTGCTCATGCCTGCTCGACCTTCTGGAAGAGGGCGGTGATTTGGGCGATGACGCGTTCGACGTCGGCGTCGATCTCGGTCAGGGGTCGGGGTGGTGTGTAGGTGTAGAAGTGGCGGGTGAACGGGATCTCGTACCCGACCTTCGTCTTCGTCTCGTCGATCCACGCGTCGGGCACGTGGGGGGTGACTTCGCGGGCGAAGTAGTCGTGGATGTCCTCGACGAGGGGCACGTTCTCGGTGTCGCGGAGCTTCGGGTCGGGTTCGACGTTGCCCTTGCCGTCGCGGCACTTCTCCGCGGTCTGGTCGCGTTCCCCGAGGGCGGCGATGACGGCCTTTCGGTGCGGCGTGGACAGGCGCAGCCCGACCTTCCCGAGCTCCTTCCCGAGTGCTTTGGTGAACTCGGCCCGGTCCTTCCACACCGCGGCTGGGTCCATGCCTTCGAGCGCGGACCGCAGGAGCACCCTGTCGCCGTCGCTGAGTGCCTTCTCGATGGTCTTGTCGCCCAGGACGGTGTCGATGCGTTCGGGGGTGGTCTGGAAGTTCAGGCGGAGGGGCCGTTCGACGGTGATGGTGCGGTACCCGAAGTCGACGTTGTCGAAGATCTTCGTCAACGCCGGGTCGACCTCGTCCGGGCGGGCGTACGCGGCGAGAACCTGGTCAATGTCGTCCCGGTCCAGGCGCTTCCGTTTTGACCCGAGGGACTTGCGCATCTTGTGCCACAGACCGGACCCGTCGATGAGCTGGACCTTGCCCTGCCGGTCGGCCGGTTTGTCGTTGTCGAGGATCCACACGTACGTGGCGATACCGGTGTTGTAGAACATGTCCGTCGGCAGCGCCACGATCGCGTCCAGCAGGTCGGACTCGATGATCCACCGTCGGATCTCCGACTCTCCTGACCCTGCCTTCCCGGTGAACAGGGGGGACCCGTTCAGGACGATCCCGGCCCTGCCGCCGCCCTGCTTCTTGGGGCGCATCTTGGAGATCAGGTGGAGCAAGAACAGCATCTGCCCGTCACTGATCGAAGGGAGGCCGGGACCAAATCGGCCTTCGAACCCGAGCTTGGCTTCCTCCACGACGGCGCGTTGAGAGGGTCGCCAGTCGACCCCGTACGGGGGGTTGGACAGGCAGTAGTTGAACGTGCGGTCGGCGTGCCCGTCGTCGGTGAGGGTGTTGCCCAGGATGATCGCGTCGACGGGTTGGCCCTTGATGACCATGTCGGCCTTGCAGATCGCGTACGACGACGCGTTGATCTCCTGCCCGAACAGGGACAGCTTCGCGGTCGGGTTCCGGTCCCGCAGGTGCTCGTCCGCGACCGAGAGCATGCCGCCGGTGCCCGCAGTGGGGTCGTACACGGACCGGATCGCGTTCGGGTTGTTCAGCCCGTCCTCGTGCGCGTCCGGCTGGAACAGCAGGTCGACCATGAGCTCGATCACCTCACGGGGGGTGAAGTGCTCCCCGGCGGTCTCGTTGGACGACTCAGCGAACTTGAGGATCAGGTGTTCGAAGATCGTGCCCATCTGAGCGTTCGAAACCACCGCCGGGGAGAAGTCCTGCCGGGCGAACTCACGCGTCACGAGGAGCAGCAAGTCGTGTTTGTCCAACCGCTCGACCTGGGCGGCGAAGTCGAACTCGTCGAAGATGTCACGCACGTTCGCGGAGAACCCGTTGACGTAGTCAAGCAGGTTGGACCGGACATGGTCTGGGTCACCCAGCTTCTCCATGGTGTACCTGGACGTGTTGTAGAACGGCTGGCCTGAGACCTGCGGCAGAACCGCTGTCAGCGGCACCCCGGTTTCGGCGTAGTTCTCGTACGCGGCCAGCACCTGGCTCTTTGTCGGCTCTAGGACAGAGTCCATCCGGCGCAGCACGGTGAACGGCAGGATCACCTGCCCGTACTCTTTCGGTCGGTACGGGCCGCGAAGCAGGTCTGCGATCTTCCAGACCATCTCGGCGTGACTGTGTGCACTCAAGGTCGTCATCGTCCTTCACTGGGGAGCCGTCCTAGGAGGGCGCTGAACAAGGCGCGATCGCGGGGCGGGTTTGGCGTGAAGGGGCTGGCGGAGCGCCACCAGGGCCGTCTTGCGGCGGTGGGGTCAGCAC
>NZ_MKJZ01000005.1:0-76595 GCF_001942225.1 Serinicoccus sp. CUA-874
ACAGCCCCGAGCGCACCCAGCGCCGCCTCCTCCGCCGACCCCTCCGACTCGATCGCCGCGACCGCCACGCCCCTCACCCCCTCAGATGAAGCACCTCGTCCTGACCTCACGCTCATCGAACACACGTTCGATGTCAAGCGCCGCAGACGGACAGCGAGCAGGTAGGGCGATGGCGACGATGGTGGGCGCACCGCCGTCGATAGCGTGAGCTGAGGCCCGCACCCTGCGGCGTGTCTCCGAAGCCTCGCCCGGGTCAGTGGGCGGCGTCGTACCAGCTCCGGCCCAGGCCGACGCTGACGTCGAGCGGCACCGTGAGGTCGGCCGCCGCCCCCATCTGGGCACGGACCAGCTCCTCGACCTGCTCCTCCTCGCCCGGGGAGACCTCCAGGACGAGCTCGTCGTGCACCTGGAGCAGCATCCGGGAGGCGAGGTCGGCCTCCCGCACGGCGGCCTCGGTGCGCAGCATCGCCACCTTGATGATGTCGGCCGCCGAGCCCTGGATCGGGGCGTTGAGCGCCATGCGCTCCGCCATCTCACGGCGCTGCCGGTTGTCGCTGGTGAGGTCGGGCAGGTGTCGCCGCCGACCCAGGATGGTCTCGGTGAAGCCGGTCCGGCGTGCCTCCTGGACGACGTCGCGCAGGTAGTCGCGGACACCGCCGAAGCGCTCGAAGTACTCCTCCATGAGCTCCTTGGCCTCGGCGGTGGAGATGCCGAGCTGCTTGGAGAGGCCGAAGGCGGACAACCCGTAGGCCAGGCCGTAGCTCATCGCCTTGACCTTGGAGCGCATCTCGGGCGTGACGTCGGCCTGGTCGACCCCGAATACCCGGGCACCGACGAAGCGGTGCAGGTCCTCGCCCTCCCGGAAGGCGTGGATCAGTCCCTCGTCACCGGACAGGTGGGCCATGATGCGCATCTCGATCTGGCTGTAGTCCGCGGACATCAGGGACGCGTAGTCACCCGCCCCACCGCTCCCGACCACGAAGATCTCGCGGATCCGACGACCGGCGGCGGTGCGGATGGGGATGTTCTGCAGGTTGGGCTCGGTGGAGCTGAGCCGCCCTGTCGCGGCGATCGTCTGCTGGAAGGTGGTGTGGATGCGCCCGTCGTCGGCGACCGCCTTGATGAGGCCCTCGGCGGTCACCCGGAGCCGGGTCACGTCCCGGTGCCGGAGCAGTGCCTCGAGGAAGGGGTGCTCGGTCTGGGCGTAGAGGCCAGCGAGGGCGTCGGCGTCCGTGGTGTACCCGGTCTTGGTCCGGCGCGTCTTCGGCAGGCCGAGGGTCTCGAAGAGCACCGTCTGCAGCTGCTTGGGCGAGCCGAGGTTGACCGTGTCGTCGTCGATGGCGTTCCAGGCGTCCTGCTGGGCCTGTGCCACACCGTCGGCGAATTCCTGCTCGAGGGCGGTCAGGGCCGGCAGGTCGACGGCGATCCCGGCGCGCTCCATGCGGCGCAGCACCCCCACGAGCGGCAGCTCGACCTGCTGCAGCAGATGCCGCTCCTCCTCGTCGGCCAGCTCGGCGTCGAGGGCGTCCGCCAGGTCGTGGACCGCCCGTGCGTGCACCATCGCCGAGCGTGCCGCGGCCTCCCGGGCGTCCTGCTCCCCCTCGTCGAAGGAGAGGTCGAGCTGGCCCTGCGGGGCCCGCGCCCCCGCCCCCTCGGCCTCGAGCCGCAGCTCGCGGTGGAGGTAGCGCAGGGCCAGGTCGGCGAGGTCGTAGGAGCGCTGGTCCGGCCGGACCAGGTAGGCGGCAAGAGCGGTGTCGCTGACGACTCCCTCGACCGGCAGCCCGACGGCCTCGAGCGAGGCGACCTGCTCCTTGCCGCCGTGCAGCGCCTTGGTCCGGTCCTCGTCGGCCAGCCAGGCGGCCAGGGCCGCCTCGTCCGTGGGCTCGAGGTCGGACAGGTGCAGGTAGACCGCCTCCTCCGGCCCGGCGATCGCCAGCCCGGTGGCCTCTCCCGGTCCGGCGGCGGTCCGTGGGTCGGCGTCGACGACGACCGCCAGCCGGCCCTGCGCTCCCGGGGCCTCGAGCCACTGCGGGAGCGCACCGGCGTCGAGGATCGTCCCCGCGACCTCGATGCCCTCCTCGGCCTCGGTCTCCGCGGACTCCAACGTCGAGAAGAGCCGCTCGCGCAGCACCCGGAACTCCAGGCCGTCGAAGACCCGGTGCACCTCCTCCCGGTCCCATCCACGCGCCTGCAGGTCGGCCACCGTCAGCTCCAGCGGCACGTCGGCCACGAGCTGGTTGAGCCGGCGGTTGCGCAGCACCTGGTCCAGGTGGTCCCGGGTCGCCTGCCCCGCCTTGCCGGGCAGCTGGTCGGCATGGTCCACGATGCCCGACAGGTCGCCGTGCTGGGCGAGCCACTTCGCCGCCGTCTTGGGGCCGACACCCGGCACGCCGGGCAGGTTGTCCGAGCTCTCCCCCACCAGGGCCGCGAGGTCGCTGTAGCGCTCCGGCCGGACGCCGTACTTCTCCTCCACCGCCTCGGGGGTCATGCGCCAGGTCTCGGAGACACCGCGGACCGGGTAGAGCAACAGCGTCCGGTCGTCCACCAGCTGGAAGGCGTCGCGGTCCCCGGACACGATGACCACCTCCATCCCCTCCTCCCGCGCCTGCGTGGTGAGGGTGGCGATGATGTCGTCGGCCTCGTAGCCGTCGACGTCCAGGTGCGCGATGCGCAGGGCGTCCAGGACCTGCTTGACGAGGTCGACCTGCCCGACGAACTCCCCCGGCGTGCTCGATCGACCCGCCTTGTACTCGGCATACTCCTGAGTGCGGAACGTCTGCCGCGACTTGTCGAAGGCGACGGCGACGTGCGTCGGCGCCTCGTCGCGCAGCACGTTGATGAGCATCGAGGTGAAGCCGTAGACCGCGTTGGTGCTCTGCCCGGTCGTCGTGGAGAAGTTCTCCACGGGCAGCGCGAAGAAGGCGCGGTAGGCCAACGAGTGTCCGTCCAGCAGCAGCAAGCGACTCACGCATGGCAGCCTATGTCCCATGACCGACACTCCGACGCCTCGGCCCCCGGCGGATGCCGCTGCGACCCCCGGCTCCCCCGCACCGGCCGACGTCCCCCGGGGCGATCTCGCCGAGCGGATGGGTATGCGTCTGGTCCAGGTCGGGGCCGAGCGCACCGTGGCCACGATGCCGGTGGCCGGCAACACCCAGCCCTACGGCCTGCTCCACGGCGGGGCCTCTGCCGCTCTCGCCGAGACCGTGGGATCGGTCGCCGCGGCCATGCACGCCGGCGAGGGGCGGATCGCGGTCGGGGTGGACCTCAACGCGACCCACCACCGGGCCGTGCGCGAGGGGGTCGTCACCGCCGTCGCGACCCCGCTGTCCCTCGGCCGGTCGGTCGTGTCCTACGACATCGTCGTCACCGACGAGCAGGACCGCCGGGTGTGCACCGCACGCCTCACCTGCGCGCTGCGGGAGCGGCCCCCGGGCGGCTGACCCGGTCGCCTGACCCGGTCGGCTCATGGCTACTTCTCGGGGCTACTTCGCGGGGCTACTTCGTGGGGCTACTTCTTGGCGGGCATGCCTGAGATCACCGCGTCGGCGACCTCGCGCATGGAGAGCCGGCGGTCCATCGCCGCCTTCTGGATCCAGCGGAAGGCGTCCGCCTCGCTCAGCTTGAGCTGGGACATGAGCAGCCCCTTGGCGCGGTCCACCTGCTTGCGGGTCTCGAACCGCTCGCCGAGGTCGGCCACCTCGGCCTCGAGCGCCTTGCGCTCGGCCCAGCGGGCCCGCCCGATGTCGATGGCGGGGAGCACGTCGGCGGCGCTGAAGGGCTTCACCACGTAGGACATGACCCCGGCGTCACGGGCCCGCTCCACGAGGTTCTTGTCGCTGAACGCGGTGAGCATCACCACCGGCGCGAGGCCGTCGCGGCCGATCTGCTCGGCTGCGGTGAGCCCGTCCATCCCCGGCATCTTGATGTCCATGACGACGAGGTCCGGCGACGTCTCCTGGGCCAGTGCGACCGCCTGCTCGCCGTCGGCGGCCTGGCCCACGATGGTGTGGCCGGCCTCGGTCAGCATCTCGGCGAGGTCCATCCGGATCAGCGCCTCGTCCTCGGCCAGCAGGATGCGCATCCCCGTCTCCGCGCCCTCCGCGCCGGAGGTCTGCCTCTCGTCGGCCTCGGGCACCGGCTGGTCCTGCTCCCCCTGCGGCCTCGTCTCACTCACGTCTCGCACCCTATCTGTCGCGTCTCACCCCGGCCAGCACGTCGCGGACCGGGGGCTGGTGCCGGGAGCGGGACTCGAACCCGCACGCCCTCTCGGGCAGAGCATTTTGAGTGCCCCGTGTCTGCCATTCCACCACCCCGGCAGGTGGTCGGCGCGGTCAGGCCCACGCCCAGAAGCCGGTCCGAGCATACCGGCACCACGCTCACACCTCGGGGTCCTGGGTGTAGGCCGGAGCCTCCCCGAGGATGGCGTCGCCCACGCGGTGCATCCGCAGCGCGTTGGTGGTGCCCGAGACCCCGGGGGGCGAGCCGGCCACGATGACGACGACGTCGCCCGCGGTGCAGCGCTCCTCGCGCAGCAGCGTCTCCTCGACCTGCTTGACCATCTGGTCGGTGTGCCACACGAAGGGGACGAGGAAGGTCTCCGCACCCCAGGTGAGAGCCAGCCGAGACCGGGTGTGCTGCTCGGTGGTGAACGAGAGCATGGGTGTCGTGGGGCGCACCCGGGCCATGCGGGTCGTCGTGTCACCGCTCTTGCTGAAGGTCACGAGGAACTTCACCTGCTCACCGAGGGCGTCGGCGAGCGAGATCGCGGCTCGCGTGACCGCACCGCCGGGGGTCTTCGGCTTGGTGGTGATCGGCGGGATCCGGTGCATCCCGTGCTGCTCGGTGCTGCAGATGATGCTCGCCATCGTCTCGACCGCCCGGATCGGCCAGGCGCCGACGGAGGTCTCCCCCGAGAGCATGATCGCGTCTGCCCCGTCCAGCACGGCGTTGGCGCAGTCGCTGGCCTCGGCCCGGGTGGGTCGCGGGTTGTCGACCATGGACTCCAGCACCTGGGTGGCCACGATCACCGGCTTGGCCTTCTCCCGGCACAGCTGGATGGCGTCCTTCTGCACGAGAGGCACCTGCTCGAGCGGGAGCTCCACCCCCAGGTCGCCACGCGCGACCATGATGCCGTCGAAGGCGTCCACGATGTCGGCCAGGTTGTCCACCGCCTGCGGCTTCTCGATCTTGGCGATGACCGGCAGCCGACGGCCCTCCTCGTCCATGATCCGGTGCACGTCCTGCACGTCGTCGGCCGAGCGCACGAAGGACAGGGCGATGAAGTCCACCCCGCTGCGCACCGCCCAGCGCAGGTCCTCCTCGTCCTTGTCCGACATGGCCGGGACGCTCACCGCCGCACCGGGGAGGTTGATGCCCTTGTTGTTGGAGACCACTCCGCCGACCACGACCTCGCACACCACGTCGGTGGCGGTCACCTCGGTGGCCCGGAGCATCACCTTGCCGTCGTCGATGAGCAGGTCGTCCCCTGAGGCGACGTCGCCGGGCAAACCGGTATACGTCGTGCCGACGGAGTCCTGGTCACCGGGCACGTCGCGGGTGGTGATGGTGAAGGTGGAGCCCGCGGCGAGCGTCACCGGCCCCCCGGCGAAGGTGCCGGTGCGGATCTTGGGGCCTTGGAGGTCGGCCAGGACGGCGACCGCGTGGCCGGTGGCGTCGCTGGCCTCGCGGACCTTGATGTAGCGCTCGTAGTGCTCCTCGTAGGAGCCGTGCGAGAGGTTGAGCCGGGCCACATCCATCCCGGCGGAGACGAGCGCCTCGATCTGGGCGGAGGAGGCGGTGGCGGGGCCGAGGGTGCAGACGATCTTTGCGCGACGCATGGGGGCAAGCCTAGTGGTGCGGGGGCCGCTTTCCCGCATCGCCTGCCGCGACGTCAGGAGCCGTCGGCGAGCAGCTCACCCAGGTCCGCGGAGCCCTCCATCAGACCCTGCAGCCGGGTGTCCTCCACCTGCTCGCCGTCGACGAGCAGCCGCGGGGTCCCGGTGATGCCGTCCCGGTTGGAGCGCTCCTGCATGTCGGCCACGTAGTCGTCGTAGGTGCCGTCCTGGACGCACGCGGTGAACGAGCTCAGGGACTCCCCGGTGAGTCCGGCCGCCTCCCCGAACCCCAGGAGCTCCTCGTCGGTCCATCCCGTGCCCTCCTGCGCGGGCTGACCGGCGAAGACCACGGCGTGGTAGGGCAGGAAGGCGCCCTCGTCGTCGGCGCACAGAGCCGCTCCGGCGGCGCGACGGGAGGAGTCGTTGCCCAGGGTGCCGTCGAGGAAGGACATCATCGTCACCGTCAGCGTGATCTCCCCCGCCTCGGCCCGGGCGGCCAGGTCGTCACCCACCGCCTCCTCCAGCACGCCGCACCACGGGCACTGGAAGTCTTCGTAGAGCTGCACCTGCGGCACGTCGTCCGAGACGGGCGCACCGACCTGTATGCCGCCGCCCTCCGGCAGCGCATTGGCGCTGCCGGTCGCCTCCAGACCCCCCTGCCGGGTGACGGCCCACAGCACCAGCCCGCCCACGAGCGCGACGACGAGCAGCACGACCGCGCCGATGAGGACCGGCGAGGGACCGGCGGAGGAGACCCGCTTGACCTCGGGTGCGGGGGGACGGGGCATGTCAGTCGCCTTTCCGGAGGAGGGTGTCGAGAGAGAGCAGGGAACGCGGGCTGACGACGAGCCACGAGGCCATCGCCAGGAACCCCACGTCGCGAAGCATCTCGGTGAGGTAGCGGGTGTCCTCGGGCGCCACCGGCCCGCCCGACCCGAAGCACCCGCAGTCGATGCTGAGCCCGCGGGCCCAGGCCGAGGCGATACCGGCGACGAAGACGAGCATGAGCACGGCGCTGCCGAGCGCGGCGGCGCGGGTGAGCAGGCCGACGAGGAGCAGCAGGGCCAGCGCCAGCTCCACGACCGGCAGCAGCACCCCGACCGCGCGGGCCACGTCGTAGGGGAAGAGCTCGTAGGCCACGACGTTCTGCACCGAGCCGGTGAGGTCGCTGATCTTGGTCCAGCCGGCATACCCCAGGACGGCGGCCAGCCCGAGGCGCAGCAGCAGCCCCACCACATCCAGCGCTGCGACCGCGGACCCTGAACCGAGGTGCGCTCCTCCTGCACCGCGGTCACGCCCGGCGCACCCCGGCGGCCAGCTCGTCGGTCAGCTCGGCCAGGCGGCCCAGCGAGGTGTCCTCCCCGAGCGCGCGGACCAGGGCGGAGCCCACGATCACGCCGTCGGCGAAGCCGGCCACCTCGGCGGCCTGCTCGCCCGTGCTCACGCCCAGGCCGACGCACAGCGGCAGGTCGGTGACCTCGCGGGTCCGGGCCACCAGCGACTGCGCGGCGTCACCGACGCTGGCCCGCACGCCCGTGACCCCCATCGTGGAGGCGACGTAGACGAACCCGCGGCAGGCCTGCGTCGTCGACCGCAACCGCTGCGGCGTGGAGCTGGGCGCGACGAGGAAGACCGGGGCGAGCCCGTGCGCGTCCGCCGCGGTCAGCCAGTCCTGCGCCTCGTCGGGGATGAGGTCCGGGGTGATGAGGCCGGCGCCACCTGCGGCGGCCAGGTCGGCGGCGAACCGCTCGACGCCGTAGCGCAGGACCGGGTTCCAGTACGGCATGACCACGGGGACGGCCCCGGCCGCGCGGGCCGCGGCGACGACCTCGAAGACGTGGCTGAGCCGGAAGCCCGCCGTCAGGGCTGTGCTGGCGGCCCGCTCGACGACCGGACCGTCCATGAGCGGGTCGGTGTAGGGGACGCCCACCTCGACGACGTCGCAGCCGTGCTCGGCGAGCGTGCGGACCGCCTCCAGCGAGGTGGGCAGGTCCGGGTATCCCGCGGGCAGGTACCCCACGAGGGCGGCCCGACCTTCAGCCCGGGACCGGGCGAAGACGTCGTCCAGGGTGCTCACGACACGGTCTCCTGGGCACCGGGCCCCGTCTCACCGTCGACGTGCGCCTCGCCGTCGTCGTCCACGAGCCCGAACCACCGGGCGGCGGTGTCGACGTCCTTGTCCCCGCGCCCCGAGAGGTTGACCAGCACCGTCGTACCGGGACCGAGCTCCGGGCCGATCTTCAGGACGCCGGCCAGGGCGTGCGCGCTCTCGATGGCCGGGATGATCCCCTCGGTGCGGCACAGCAGCGAGAAGGCGTCCATCGCCTCCCGATCGGTCACCGGCGCGTAGCGGGCGCGTCCGCTGTCGTGCAGGAAGGCGTGCTCGGGACCGACCGAGGGATAGTCCAGCCCGGCCGAGACCGAGTGGGTCTCGCGGGTCTGACCGTCCTCGTCCTGCAGCACGTAGGTCGCGGCGCCGTGCAGCACCCCCGGCTCACCGCCAGAGAAACGCGCGGCGTGCCGGCCGCTCTCGACGCCTTCTCCCCCGGCCTCGAAACCCCACAGCGCGACCGAGGGGTCGTCCCGGAAGGCGTGGAAGATACCCATGGCGTTGGAGCCGCCCCCGACGCAGGCGCAGACCGCGTCGGGCAGCCCGCCGACGGCCTCGTCGACCTGCTTGCGGGCCTCCTCGCCGATCACCGCGTGAAAGTCGCGGACCATGGTCGGGAACGGGTGGGGGCCGGTCACCGTGCCGAGCAGGTAGTGCGTGTGGTCGACGTTGGTCACCCAGTCCCGCATCGCCTCGTTGATGGCGTCCTTGAGCGTGGCGCTCCCGGTGGGGACGGCGACGACCTCGGCGCCGAGCAGCCGCATCCGGGCGACGTTGAGGGCCTGGCGCTCGGTGTCGACCCGGCCCATGTAGACCGTGCACTCCAGCCCCATGAGCGCGGCCGCGGTGGCGGTGGCGACGCCGTGCTGCCCGGCTCCGGTCTCGGCGATCACCCGGCGCTTCCCCATGCGGACCGCCAGCAGCGCCTGGCCCAGCACGTTGTTGATCTTGTGCGACCCGGTGTGGTTGAGGTCCTCGCGCTTGAGCAGGACGCGAGGGCCGCCGGCGTGCTCGGCGAAGCGGGGCACCTCGGTGAGCGGGCTGGGCCGCCCGGTGTAGTCGCGCTGCAGGCGGTCGAGCTCGGAGCGGAAGTCCGGGTCGGCCATCGCCGCGAGGCGGGCCTCGTCCAGCTCCTCGAGCGCGGCCACCAGCGCCTCGGGCACGTAGCGTCCGCCGAACTCGCCGAAGCGCTCGGCCGCGGTCACCTCGTCGCTCATCGGGCTGCTCATCGGGTATGCCCCGCCCGAGTGGCGGTCGCGTGCACGGCCGGGTGCGCCCCCACGGCGACCATCTCCCGGACGGCCTCCTGCGGCGAGCCGGAGGTGACCAGCGCCTCCCCGACGAGCACCGCCTGGGCGCCGGCCTCGGCGAAGCTCAGGACGTCGAGCGGACCGCGCACCCCGGACTCGGCCACCGCCACGCAGCCGGCCGGGACGTGCGGCGCCAGCCGGGCGAAGGTCCCACGGTCGACCTCGAGGGTCTTGAGGTCGCGGTTGTTGACGCCGACGATCCGCGCACCGGCGTCCAGCGCCCGGCTCAGCTCCTCCTCGTCGTGCACCTCGACGAGCGCGTGCATGCCGAGCGACTCGGTGCGCTCCAGCAGGCTCACGAGCACCTGCTGGTCCAGGGCGGCCACGATGAGCAGCACCAGGTCCGCACCGTGGGCGCGGGCCTCCCAGAGCTGGTAGGGGTCGACGATGAAGTCCTTGCGCAGCACGGGCATGTCGACCCGAGCGCGCACGGCGTCGAGATCGGCGAGCGAGCCACCGAACCGCCGCTCCTCGGTGAGGACGCTGATGACGCTGGCGCCCCCGGCCGCGTAGTCGGCGGCGAGCCCGGCCGGCTCGGCGATGGCCGCGAGCGCGCCCTTGGAGGGGCTGCTCCGCTTGACCTCGGCGATGACGTGGATCCGGTCCGTGCGGGACAGCGTGGCCCAGGCGTCCCTGGCCGGCTCCGCGGCCCGGGCGAGCTCCTGCACCGCCTCCATCGGGGCGGTGGCCCGCCGCCGGTCGAGGTCCTCGCGGACGCCGTCGACGATCTGCTCTAGCACGGAAGACACTCCCCCAGCGTAGAACGCGCCGCCGGGTGCGGTGACCACGAGGGTGTCCGGTCAGCGGTGGGCGGCGTCGTGCTCCGGCTCGCCCATCCCGGCACGGTCCAGGAGGTACCACGCAAGGCTCCGACGACGCCGAGCGCCAGACCGACGTAGAGCAGCCAGTCCGGGGACAGCACGACGCCCCAGACGGCGACCACGCTGCCGACGAGCATGATGGTCACGCCCACCCAGGCGGCGACGCTGTGACCGTGGCTGTCCTCGTGCATGTGGCGCTCTCCTCACTCGTCGGGCGACGGGCCGAGGGGTCCGTCGGGCGCCATTGTGCCAGCCCGCGCGCCCGGGAGGAGCACCAGCGCGCCCACCGCCGCGACGACGCCGGCGAGCAGGCAGACCCAGAACCATGCGGTGGCCCCGGCGGGCCGTGCCAGGCCGGTCGCGACCGCCGCACCTGCGGCGGCGAGCACCGTCAGCGCGCGGACGGCGCCACCGGCCCACCCGTTCGCCCGCGCCCCGGCGAGGGCGGCCACGGCCACGACGAGGAGCAGCGCCGTGACGAGGGGGGCGAGGTCGGTGCCCGTCCGGACCTCGTCCCAGGCGATGCCGGCCGCGTCCACCCTGGTCCCGCTGGACCACGGCTGACCGGCCGCAAGCAGGGCCAGGCCCGTGGCGAGCAGGGTGACGGGCAGCACGGCGCGCCGCACCTCCGGCATCCTCAGACCGCCTGCTGCGCCGCCCAGGAGGCGTGCATCCGGGTGTAGACCCCGCCCCGGGCCACGAGGTCGCGGTGGTGACCGAGCTCGACGATCCGGCCGGCGTCCACGACCACGACACGTCGGCCGCCTCCGCGGTCGACAGCCGGTGCGCGATGGCAACCGAGGTCCGACCGGTGGTCAACCCCTCGAGCGCCCGCTGCACCCGTACCTCGGTGGCAGGGTCGACCGCGCTGGTGGCCTCGTCGAGGACGAGCAGGTCGGGGTCGGCGAGGTAGGCGCGGGCGATGGCGACGAGCTGGCGCTCACCGGCCGACAGCGACTCGCCCCGCTGCCCCACCTGCGTCCGCAGGCCGTGCGGGAGACCCTCGACCCAGGCGTCCAGGCCGAGCTCGGTGACCGCGAGCCGCAGGTCGTCGTCGGAGGCCTCGGGTCGTCCGAAGCGGATGTTGTCGGCCAGGTCGGCATCGAAGAGGAACCCCTCCTGCGGGACCAGCACCACGCGCTGCCGCAGGCTGGCGAAGCTGATCTGCCGCAGGTCCACCCCGTCGAGGCGGACCACACCCTCGCTCGGGTCCATGAGCCGGGTGAGGAGCTTGGCCAGGGTGGTCTTGCCGGAGCCGGTCTGACCGACGACGGCCACCCGGGTGTGCGGCTCGATGCGCAGGTCGACCTCGCGCAGCACGCGCTCGCCACCGGGGTAGGCGAAGGAGACGTCCTCGAAGTCCACCGTGATGGGGCCGCGCTCGAGCACGACGCCCTCCTCGCCCGGGTCGGCGACGTCGGCCGGGGTGTCGATGACCCCGATGACCCGACGCCAGCCCGCGATGGCGTTCTGCATCTCATTGAGGATCTCCGTCGCCATGAGCACCGGCTGGGTGAAGAGGTTGACCAGGAAGAGGAAGCCGACGAGCTGCCCGAGCGTGAGCTGGCCCCGCGCCGCGAGGACGGTGCCGACGACGAGGACCACCGCCGTGGTGATGCCCGCGAAGGCCTGGCCCGAGACGAAGGCCATGACCGAGCGCACCTGGGCCCGGATGGCCGAGGACCGGTGCGCCTCGATCGCCTCGTCGATCCGGGCGGCGGTGCGGTCCTCGACGCCGTAGGCGCGGATCGTCGTGGCCCCGACGATCGACTCGCTGATCGAGCCGAGCAGGTCCCCCACCCGCTCCCGGACGGTCCCGTAGGAGCGCCCCAGGATCGGCTGGAAGCGGCGGACCAGGAAGACCAGCGGCACCAGGCAGAGGTAGACCACGCCGGCCAGGAGCGGGCTGTAGGCGACCATGAGGATGGTGGCCAGCACGATCTGGGCCGTGCTCACGAGCAGCATCAGCCCGCCGAACTGCACGAACATCGAGATCGTGTCGACGTCGCTGGTGACCCGGGACACGAGCGCACCGCGCCGCTCGGTGCTCTGGGTGAGCACGGACAGGTCGTGGATGTGCCGGAAGGCGCGGAGCCGTAGCGTCGCGAGACCGGACTCGGCCGCGGTGAACAACCGGACGTTGACGGCATACTGCGCCAGCGAGGTGAGCGCGACGACCCCGGCGGCGAGGGCGATCGCGCGGACGACGAAGTCCACGTCCGGACCGCCTGGCGCGTTGATCCCGTTGTCCGTGGTCTGCTGCACGACGAACGGGATGACCACCCGGCCGACGGTCGCGACCACCGCGAGGACCAGCGTCAGCGTCAGCCCGGTCCGCAGCTCCGGCGACAGCTCGAGCCCGCGCCGCAGCGTGGCCAGCGTCCCGAGCTGCGACCGGCCGTCGATCCGGCTGGAGACCGGCTCCTCCTGCTCGCGCTCCGGTGCCTCGCTCACGGGGTCACCTCCTCCTGCCGCGTCACCGCGGCACGCTCGGCGGCCTCGCGGGAGTAGGCCTGGACGAGGTCGACGTAGCCGCGGCAGCGTGAGAGCAGCTCGTCGTGCGAGCCCTGGTCGACCACCCGGCCGTGCTCGAGGTAGACGACCTCGTCGGCCAGCAGGATGGTCGCCATGCGGTAGGCCACCACGAGCACGGTCATCCCGCCGCGGGCCTCCCGCAGCCCGGCGAGGATGGCCTGCTCCACCGACGGGTCCACGGCGCTGGTGGCGTCGTCGAGGACGAGCAGCCGCGGCCGGCGCCAGATCGCGCGGGCGAGGGCGATGCGCTGCCGCTGCCCGCCGGAGAGGGTCCCGCCGCGCTCCCCGATGACGGTGTCCAGCCCGTCGGGGAGGGAGCGCACGAAGTCGTCGGCCTGGGCGATCCGCAGGGACTCCCAGACCGAGGCGTCGTCGGCGTCCTCACCCAGCGTGATGTTGCCGCGCACCGAGTCGTCGAACATGAAGGTCTGCTGCGCGACGAGCGTGGCGTTGGCGGGCAGCTCGCCGTGCGCCAGCTCGCGGGCCTCGACCCCGTCGAGGCGGACCGAGCCCGCGTCGGCGTCCACCAGGCGCAGCGCGAGGTTGGCCAGGGTGCTCTTGCCCGCGCCGGTGGGCCCCACCAGTGCCACCGTGCTGCTGCTGGGGACGGTGAGCGTCACGCCGCGGATCGTCGCCTGCTCCTCCCCGGCATGGGAGTAGGTCACCCCGGCGAGCGCGGACTCCGCGGGGGCGCCGCCCCGCAGCGTCGCGGTGCCGTAGGGCATACCCCCGCGGGCCTGCAGCACGTGCTGCACCCGGTCGTGGCCGACCACCGAGCGCGGGATCTCGGCGAGCACCCACCCCAGCGCACGCACCGGGAAGGCCAGGATGGAGAAGAGGTAGGCCATCTGGACGACGTCGGCGGCGTCGAGCGCGCCGCGGGAGACCTGCCAGGTGCCGACGCCCAGCACCGCCAGGGTGCCGAGGGTCGGGATGGCCTCGATCACGGGCTCGAAGACGCCGCGGGTGCGACCGACCAGGATGAGGGCATCGCGCAGCTCGTGCGCCTTGGCGCGGAACCGCCCGGTCTCCTGGTCCTCCCGCCCCATCGCCTTGACGACCAGACCGGCCTCGAAGGACTCGTGCGCCACCTCCGCGACCTCGGCGCGCAGCTGCTGCGCGTGGGTGATCCGCGGCGACATGACCCGTTGGAAGACGAGGTTGGCGGCGAACAGACCGGGGAAGACCAGGAGCCCCAGGACGGCCAGCAGCGGGTCGACCAGCACCATCATGGTGCCGGCGATGACCAGCATGAACAGGACACCGATCGCCATGGGCAGCGGGTTGAAGACCTGCCACGTCGCCTCGACGTCGGCGTGCGCGTTGGAGAGCAGCTGGCCCGAGGGGTGGGCGTGGTGCCACGACAGCGGGAGCCGGAGGTACTGCCGGGTCACCCGACGCCGGTAGTCAGCCTGGAGGTTGAACCCCGCCATGGTCGCCCAGACGCGACGCAGGATCACGCCCGCGACATTGACGACCAGCACGGCGAGCAGGACCCCGAAGATGGTCCACAGGCCGGCCGCCTCGACCCGCTGGGCGCGCACCGAGGGCTCGACGACCTCGTCGGTCAGCCAGCCGATCGCCCACGCGGTGGCGACGGTGGCCCCGGCCCACAGCACCGCACCGACGACCGCGACCGTCGTCGGTCCCCGCTGCCTGGCCATCCCGCCGCCGATGACCCGCAGCCCGCGGCGCAGCACCGCGCGGTCGGCGACGGGGCGGGGCACCGGTGCGGCGGTAGACGAGGGCATGGGGCAGGGGACCTCCGGTGACGAGGCGGGTGGTGGTGGTTCCTCCCATCCAACCACGCGGTCCCGACAGACCGTCGGCGTGGTTCGATGAGGGGTATGCCGCACTCCCCCGACCTGCTCCGCGATCTCGTCGCGCGCACCGCCACCGAGCTGGGACCGGACGCGCCGACGCTCTGCTCCCCCTGGACCGTACGTGACCTGCTCGCGCACCTCGTCGTCCGGGAGACGCGCCCGGACACGCTCCCGGGCATCGGTCTGCCGCTGCCCCCGCTGCAGCGGCACACCGAGCGGGTGCAGGACGAGGTCGCCGCGCGGCCGTTCGCCGAGCTGGTCGACCAGGTGCGCAGCGGCCCGCCGCCGTGGTGGCCGACGCGGCTGCCCGTCCTGGACCGCGCGGTCAACGTGGCCGAGCTCGCGATCCACCACGAGGACCTGGCGCGGGCGCGACCCGGATGGGCCCCGACCGACCTGCCGGACCCGGTGCCCGCCCAGCTGTGGGGCACCGTCCGCACGGCCGGGCGCCTGCTCTACCGCGACGCACCCTGCGGCGTCGTCGTGGTCGCACCGGGCCACGGCCGCGCCGCCGTGCGTCGGCCGCCGGCGGGCCGCGGCAGCGTCGTGCTGACCGGTGCCCCGCTGGAGCTGCTGCTCCACGCCTTCGGCCGGGACCAGGTGGCGCGGGTGGAGGCGGCGGGCGAGGACCGCGACGTCCAGGCGCTGTCCTCCCACCGGCGCGGCGCCTGAGCCCTGCGCCGCGGGAGGAGTCGGTAGGCCACACTGAGGGCATGAGCAGCGCCCGTGAGCACGCCCGGGCCGCCGGGCACGTGGTCCTCGACCCGCTGCGCGAGGAGATCACCCCCGGCGCGGCACGGACCAGGGTGCTGCGACTGCGCTCCCGGGCCTGGCTGATCCTGCAGGCGGCGACCGGTGCGGTCCTGGCGTGGTTCGTCGCCCACGACCTGCTCGGCCACGCGCTGCCCTTCTTCGCCCCGATCACGGCGATGGTCTGTCTCGGACTGACCTATGGCGACCGGCTCCGACGCATCGTCGAGCTGACCATCGGGGTGGCCATCGGCGTAGGCATCGGCGACCTCTTCGTCCACATCTTCGGCACCGGGCTGTGGCAGATCTTCGCGGTCTGCGTCGTCGCGATGTCGCTCGCGGTCCTGGCCGGGGCCGGGCAGCTGCTCATGATGCAGGCCGGGATCCAGGGCGTCATCATCACCACCCTGGTCGCCGGGGACGGACAGGCCTTCAACCGCTGGCTGGACGCCGCGGTCGGCGGCGGGGTGGCGCTGCTCATCGCCATGCTGGCGCCGATGCGCTCGACCACGAAGCGGCCGCGGGAGCGGATCATCGCCCTCGTGGGTCACCTCGCCGAGGTGCTCACCGACACCGCGCAGAGCCTGCGCAACCGGGACGTGGGCCGGGCCACCCGGGCGCTGCAGACCGCCCGGGGCCTGTCCGCCGAGCTGGAGGCGCTCCAGGACACCACCGCCGAGGCCGCGGCTGCCGCGCGCCTGGCTCCGCTGCTGTCCGGGGTGCACAAGGCGGAGGTCCAGGAGATCAAGGTGCTGCTGCAACCGCTCGACCTCGCGATCCGCAACATCCGGGTGCTCGCCCGACGCGCCGAGGCGGCGGTCGGGGCCGGGGAGTTCGTGCCGGACTCCTACACCGACATGGTCGAGGGGCTGGCCGAGGCGGCCGCCGTCCTGCAGGAGAAGCTGGAGCACCGGGAGCCGCTGGGCGGCGCGCAGGAGGACCTGGTGCACCTCGCCCGGCAGTCGACCTGGGGGCACTCCCGCGCCGGCCTGTCCGCCGAGGTGCTCCGCGCCCAGGTGCGCTCCACCGTCGTGGACCTGCTGGTGCTCTCCGGCATGACGACCGCCGAGGCGCGGCGCCGGGTGCCGCCGACCCGTGAGGAGATCGACCCCGTGGAGTAGCTCAGCGCTGGTGGTGCTCGACCAGGGCCGCCAGCCGGGAGGCCTCACGCTTCGCCCGCTCGCCGTCCGCGCGCTGGATCGCCATGACGGCCAGCTCCTCGGTGTCGTTCAGCTCGAGCACCACCCAGGGCGCGCCGGGCGTGAAGGTCACCGAGGCGACCTGCGACCACTCCAGCTCGCGCCGCAGCACGAGGTTGACGACCACGATCCCGGCGGCGGAGGGGATCGCGCGGATGAGGGCATACCGCCAGAGGAAGGCCCCCATGGCGAGGCCCAAGCCGGCGATGAAGATCCGGTTGAGCAGCGCCATCGTCGGGCCGGCACCGGCGTAGGTGGGACCGAGCACCGCCACGAGCCCGAAGACCAGCACCGAGGCGAGCCCCGCGACCCGAGCCACCCGCGCGCCGGTCACCGGGCGGAACGGCGCGTAGGGGTCGGTCGCCCCGCTCACGACCGCACCCTGGCGTCACCCGCGGCCGGGCCGGCCCCGGTCACCGCGCCCTGCGGCGCCTCGTCCCGCGCGGCCCGGGACCACACGACGAAGCCCCACAGCACGAGCGCGCCGTAGACGGCATACATCACCGCGGAGGGGTAGTAGCCCGAGTGCCACAGCAGCGGCACCCCGACGAGGTCCACGGCGATCCACACCAGCCAGAAGTCCACCCAGCCGCGGGCCATGGCGTAGGTCGCCAGCATCGACCCCACGAAGATCCAGGCGTCGGTCCAGTAGTACCAGCGCGGTGCCGGCCAGCCCGCGCCGACCTGCGCGAAGACCCACTGGGCCAGCACGATGAGCAGCACCGCCCCGACGAGGTATGCCGTCCGCTCCCGCAGGGTCGCCCAGCGCGGCGTGATGGCGGGCTCACCCTTGGCGCGGGTGCGGCGCGAGGCCTGCCACCGCCACCAGCCGTAGACGCTGGTCGCGATGAAGAAGACCTGCCGTGCCGCCTGCCCGAAGAGGCTGTGCTCCTGCGGGTTGGTGAACCACACGCCCATGAAGACGGTGAAGAGCAGCAGGTTGCCGATGATCCCCACCGGCCACGCCCACACGGTGCGGCGCATGCCGAGCAGGGCCGAGGCGAAGCCGAAGACGTTGCCGACGACCTCCCGCCAGGCCACGGTGTGCCCGAGGACGGAGACCTCGGCGTAGAACAGGTCGCCCCAGACGTCCACGCTCACACCTCCGAGGGGTTCGCCGCCGCCCGCCGCAGGTCGGCGATGGCCGCGGCGACGTCGTCGCGCCGTAGACCGCCGAGCCGGCGACGAAGACGTCGGCCCCGGCCTCGGCGCAGCGCCCGATGGTGTCCTGCGCCACTCCTCCGTCGACCTGCACCCAGATCTCGCCGC
The DNA here is from genome assembly GCF_001942225.1 of Serinicoccus sp. CUA-874. Taxonomy (NCBI): domain Bacteria; kingdom Bacillati; phylum Actinomycetota; class Actinomycetes; order Micrococcales; family Ornithinimicrobiaceae; genus Serinicoccus; species Serinicoccus sp. CUA-874. The sequence goes on from NZ_MKJZ01000005.1 coordinate 17,655, forward strand.
CGCGCCGGCGCACGGCGTCGCGCACCTCGCGGACCTTGACGAGCTGGTCCTCCATGAAGGACTGGCCGCCGAAGCCGGGCTCGACCGTCATGACGAGGACCATGTCGACCTCGGGCAGCAGGTCGGCGTAGGGCCCGAAGGGCGTGCCGGGCTTGAGCGCCATGGCGGACCGGGCGCCGGCGGCGCGGACGGCCCGGGCGGTGCCGACGGGGTCGGCCACGGCCTCGACGTGGAAGGTCACCGAGGAGGCCCCCGCCTCGGCGTAGCCCGGGGCCCACCGGTCGGGGTCGTCGATCATGAGGTGGCAGTCGAGCGGGACCGGGCTGACCTTGGCCAGCGCCTCCACGACGGGCTGGCCGAGGGTGAGGTTGGGCACGAAGTGGGCGTCCATGACGTCCACGTGCGCCCAGTCCGCGGTCTCGATGGCCTGCAGCTCGCGGGCCAGGTGGGCGAAGTCCGCGGCGAGGATGGAGGGGCTGATCTGGAGGTGCGCGGGCTCGGCCATGACCTCAGTCTAGAGAGCGCCGCAGCAGGGCCACGAACATCCCGTCGGTGCCGTGCAGGTGCGGCCACAGCTGGGCCCACCGACCCTCCCCCGTGTCGGGCAGCGGTATGCCGGCCCGGTCCCGCAGGAGGGGGCGGACGTCCACCGGCTCGACGTCCGGTCGCCGCTTGAGCACGTCCTTGACGACCAGCTCGGTCTCCGCGAGGTGCGGGGAACAGGTGGCGTAGGCCACGAGGCCGCCCGGGCGCACCGCCGTGAGCGCGGAGTCGAGCAGGGCACGCTGGAGCGGACCGAGGGTGCCGAGGTCCTGGGGGGAGCGTCGCCAGCGCGCCTCGGGGCGTCGGCGCAGCGCGCCCAGGCCGGTGCACGGCGCGTCGACGAGGACCCGGTCGTAGGTGTCCGGCTCCTGCGGGCCCACGTCCCGGCCGTCGCCCACGGTCACCTCGACGCGCGCGCCGCCGTGCACCGGGCCCACGAGGGTGTGCCGCACGAGCTCGGCCCGGTGCTCGCTCACCTCGTTGGCCCGCAGCCGGGCGCCGCGCTCCGTCGCCAGGGCCGCCAGCAGGCCGGCCTTGCCGCCCGGGCCGGCGCACAGGTCGATCCAGCGCTCGTCGGAGCCCTCCAGCGGGGCCTCCGCGAGGGCGAGCGTGAGCAGCTGGGACCCGGCGTCCTGCACCGCCGCCCGACCGTCCCGGACCGCCTCGAGGGCACCGGGGTCGCCCTGCCCCAGCTCCCAGGCGGTGCGGCCGACCGGTGCGGGGCGGGCGCCGGCGGCTTCGAGCTCCTCCTCGGCGCCGAGGCCTGGCCGGGCGACCAGGGTCAGCGGACCGGGGCGGTTGTGCGCGGCCAGCAGGTCCGACAGCTCGCCCCGCTCCACCGCGTCGGTGCCGCGGCCGGAGACGAGGGCGGCCCGCAGCGCACGCACGACCCACTCGGGGTGCGAGTGCTCCAGCGCCAGCCGGGCGAGCGGGTCCTCCAGCCCCTCGACCAGGCTCGCGACCCAGGCGTCCCGGTCCTGGCTGCTCACCCGGCGCAGCACCGCGTTGACGAAGCCGCCCGCGCCCTGGCTCACCTGCTGTCGCGCCAGCCCCACGGTGGCGCTCACCGCGGCGTGGTCCGGCACCCGCATCCCCAGCAGCTGGTGGACGCCGAGGCGCAGGACGGTGCGGACCGGTCCGTCGATCTCCGCGACCGGGCGGCCCGCGGCCTGCGCGACGACGGCGTCGTAGAGCCCCCGCATCCGGAGGGTGCCATAGGTCAGCTCGGTCGCGAAGGCGGCGTCGCGGCCGGAGAGCGAGGCCGAGCGCAGCTCCCCCGGGAGCACCAGGTTGGCGAAGGCCTCGTCGGTGTCCACCTGCCGCAGCACGCGGAAGGCGACCGTGCGGGCGGGGTCGGCCACTCTGGTGCGCTGCGCGGGGGTCTGGGCCGACCGGCGCCGCGGCCCGCGCCGGCCGTCGCGGCCGCCCGTCCGGTCCCGGCCACCGCCGCCGGACCGACCCCGGCCGCCCCGACCGCGGGCCGGGCGGTCCTCAGCCACCGAGCACCTCCCCGGGCCCGGGCCGCACGCCCCGGACCCAGTCGGTCGCGGCCATCGCGCGCTTGCCCTGGGCCTGCACCTGCCCCAGCTGCACGGGGGTGCTGCCGGTGCCGACGAGAACCTGGTCCCTACCGACGTGCACCTCGCCGGGCGCGAGCCGCACCTCCTGCGGTCCCTGCTCCGCCGGCACGACCGGGCCGAGCTTGAGCCGCGCGCCCCGGAAGGTGGTCCAGGCGCCCGGTGCGGGTGTGCACGAGCGCACGAGCCGGTCCACCGCGTAGGCGGGGTGGTCCCAGACGACCCGGGCGTCCTCGACCGTGATCTTGGGCGCCAGGCTCACCCCGTCGGCGGGCTGCGGCTCGGGCGTCAGGGCCCCGGCCTCCAGCGCGTCGAGAGTGCTGACGAGCAGGTGGGCCCCGGCCTCGGCCAGCCGGTCGAGCAGGTCGCCGGAGGTGTCCCGCGGCCGCACGGTCTCGGTGAGCCGGCCGAGGACCGGCCCGGTGTCCATACCCTCCTCCAGCAGGAAGGTCACCGCACCGGTGACGTCGTCACCGGCACGCAGCGCGTGCTGCACCGGCGCCGCGCCACGGTAGGCCGGCAGGAGGGAGAAGTGGAGGTTGACCCACCCGTGCCTCGGGAGGGGCAGCATGGCAGGTGGCACCAGCAGGCCGTAGGCGACCACCGGGCAGGCGTCGGGTGCCCAGTCCCGGAGCTGGTCCTGGGCCTCGGCGTCACGGAGCGAGGACGGGGTGGCGACGGGTATGCCTGCCTCGAGCGCGACCTCGCGGACCGGGGACGGGCGCAGCGAGCGGCCGCGGCCGGCCCGTGCATCCGGGCGGGTCAGCACTCCCACGACCTCGTGCTCCGAACGCAGCAGGGCACGCAGGCTCGGGACCGCCGCCTCGGGAGTCCCGGCGAAGACGAGACGCACGCGGGCTCAGCGACGCTTCCGGTCGCGGACGTCGCCGACCTCGTCCACCTGCACGACCTCGGCCTCGCTGGAGGACTGGTGGAACTCCTCGGCGTCGACGTTGAGCTCGACGATCTCCTCGCCCTGCTCACGCAGCAGCTCGTGCCGGTCCCTCCGGCGACGTCCCTGCTCCACCGGGTCGGGCACCGGCGCGGCGGCGATGAGCCGCTGGGTGTACTCCTGCGTGGGCTGCTCCATGATCTGCTCGCGCGGGCCGGCCTCGACGACCTTGCCGTTCTGCAGCACGACCACCTTGTGGGCGAGCAGGTCGATGACCGCCAGGTCGTGGCTGATGAACAGGCAGGCGAAGCCGAACTGCTCCTGGAGCTCGGCGAAGATCTTGAGCACCCGCGCCTGCACCGACACGTCGAGGGCCGAGGTGGGCTCGTCGGCCACCAGCAGCTCCGGGTCGAGGGTCAGGGCGCGCGCGACCGAGATGCGCTGCCGCTGGCCGCCGGAGACCTCGTGCGGGTAGCGGTTGTAGACCTCGCGCGGCAGCTGCACGGCGTCGAGCAGCTCGTAGACCTTGTCCTCACGGGACTTGCGGTTGCCCACCTTGTGCACGACGAGCGGCTCGGCGATGCACTCGCCGATGGGCAACCGCGGATTGAGCGAGGCGGCCGGGTCCTGGAAGATCACGCCGATCCGCTTGCGCAGCGGCTTGAGGTCCTTGCGCCTCACCCCGGTGATGTCCTGGCCGAGCAGCCTGAACTCGCCGGAGGCGGCGGGGATGAGGCCCAGGGCGCACCGGCCGATCGTGCTCTTGCCCGAGCCGGACTCCCCGACCAGGCCGACGATCTCACCCTGTCGCACGTCGAAGCTGACGTCGTCGACGGCGCGGAAGGGCGCCTTGCCGAGCCGCTGGTACTCGATGACGAGGTTCTTCAGCTCGATCGCCAGCGGCGCCTCGGCGTCGACCTCCTCCTTGACGCTGATGCCCATCTGCCCGCGCCCGGCGCCCATCCGGGGGACGGACCCGAGGAGCATCTTGGTGTAGTCGTGGTTGGGGTGCAGCAGCACCTCCTCCACGGTCCCGCGCTCGACGATCTCGCCCTTGAACATCACCGCGACGCGGTCGGCCATGTCGGCGACCACGCCCATGTTGTGCGTGATGAGCAGGATGCCGGTGTTGAGCTTGTCCTTGAGCGAGCGGAGCAGGTCCAGGATGTCGGCCTGCACGGTGACGTCCAGGGCCGTGGTCGGCTCGTCGGCGATGATGACCTTGGGGTCGCAGCTGATCGCGATGGCGATGACCACGCGCTGCCGCTGACCTCCGGAGAGCTCGTGCGGGTATTTCTTCATCTGCCGCTCGGGCTCGGGGATGCCCACCATGCCCAGGAGCTCGATGGCCCGGCTCCAGGCCGCGGCGCCGCGGGCGACGCCGTGCAGCTCCATAGACTCCACCATCTGGGTGCCGACGGTGAGGACCGGGTTGAGCGCTGTCATCGGCTCCTGGAAGACCATGGCCACGTCGTTGCCGCGCAGGCGGCGCATCGTCGACTCGGTGAGCCCGCCCACGTCGCGCCCCGCCACGTTGACCTGACCCCCGATCGTCGCGTTGCGGGGCAGGAGGCGCATGGCGGTCATCGACGTCACCGACTTGCCGGAGCCGGACTCGCCGACGAGGGCGACGACCTCGCCCGGGCGCACCCGCAGGTCCACGCCCTTGACGGCGTGCACGCTGCCGAACTCGGTGCGGAAGCGCACGTCGACGTCGTCGAAAGCGAGCACGACCTCCTCGTCACCGGTCGGCGTGCCCGAGCCGGTGTAGACCGGCTGCCCCGAGCTGCTCTGCGTGGTCGTCGTCATCAGTCGGCCGTCCTGTTCTGCCGGGGGTCGAAGGCGTCACGCAGCCCGTCACCGAGGAAGTTCACCGAGAGCGCGATCGCGAGGATCATGATGCCGGGCCACCAGAACAGCCACGGTCGGGTGAGGAAGGCGTTCTGGTAGTCCGAGATGAGCAGGCCCAGCGAGGTGTCCGGTGGCAGGACCCCGAAGCCGAGGTACGACAACGAGGACTCCAGCAGGATGGTCGTGGCGATCGTGAGGGTGGCGCTGACGATGATCGTGCCGATGGTGTTGGGCAGGATGTGCTTGAAGATCACCCGGCCGGACCCGGTCCCGATCGCCTCGGCAGCGGTGACGAACTCGCGCTCGCGCAGCGAGAGCACCTCGCCCCGCACCAGCCGGGCCAGGCCGGTCCACGAGACCAGGCTGAGGACCAGCGCCAGCGACCAGATGCCCCCACCGGCCATCTTGCCGAGCACCGCGGCCAGGACCAGCAGCGGGATGATGATGAACAGGTCGGTCACCCGCATGAGGATCGCCTCGACCCAGCCGCGGTAGAAGCCGGCCAGCGCGCCGATGATCGTCCCGACCAGGGTGGAGAGCAGCCCGACGGTGAAGGCCACGATCAGGGTCCGCTGCGTGCCCCGCATCGTCAGCGCGAAGTAGTCCTTGCCGATGGTGTCCTGCCCGAACGGGCTCTCGCCGATCTGCGGCGGCCAGAGCTGCAGCGTCGGTCGGCCGCCGTCCACCGCGACACCGGCGTCGTAGAACGTCTTGTCCCACCAGGCCGGGATCCATCCGTAGCCGATGGACGTGAACGCCATGAGCGTGATGAAGACCAGGACGAAGAGCGAGACCATGGCGCCCTTGTGCCGGAAGAACCGGCGGCGGACGAGCTGCCCCTGCGAGTAGGACTTCTGGCTGAGGTCGATCTGCTTCTCGACCGAGTAGACCTCCTCCACCCGGCTCGCGGCCGGCGTGGGCTCCGGGTCGTCCGGGCGCTGGCTGTCGCTCATCGGGTGGTCCTCTGCTCTGTCGGGTGGGTCGCGGGGCGGTCGCGGGTGGGTGTCACCGGGCTCACCGACGGATCCGCGGGTCGAGCGAGGCGTAGGCGATGTCGGCGAACATGTTCATGAGCACCGCCGCGCCGCCGGCCACGAGGTAGTAGGCCATGACCGGGTTGGGGTCGACGAACTGCAGCCCTTGTCGGAACATCGCGCCCAGCCCGCGCCAGCCGAAGACGGACTCGGTGACGACGGCGCCGCCGAGCAGCGAGGCGAAGTCGAAGGCGACGATCGTCGTGATGGGGATGAGCGCGTTGCGCAGCGCGTGCTTCGTGAAGACCACGCGGTCCGAGAGCCCCTTGGAGCGGGCGGTGCGGATGTAGTCCTGGTTGATGGTCTCCAACATCGAACCGCGGGTGTATCGGCTGTAGGAGGCGATCGAGATCAGCGTCAGCACGATGGTGGGAAGCACCAGCTGGACCCCCCAGTTGTAGATGCCCTCCCAGAAGGTGCCGTCGAAGCGCTCCGGGATGAAGCGGTTCTCCCCGATGGTGCTGATCTGTCGGTCACCGGACATCTCGAGGAACCCGGCCCAGCCGCGCAGCAACTGGTCCATGAAGATGAGGAAGCCCATGGCCAGAGCGGTCCCGACGCTGACGATCATCGCGGTCCGCCGCTCGTAGCCGCCCATGACCCAGCCCACGGCGAGGGCGACCGCCACCGTCACGACGGCCAGCAGCAGGATCGTCAGCCAGCCTGACGGGTCCTCGAGGATCGGCCCGGTGATGAAGTAGCCCACGAGCCCCAGCCCGATGGTGACCAGCCCGGCATACAGGACCTTGCGGTTGGACAGACCGACCGTCATCACGAGCATGAAGGCCAGCGCGGCCAGCGCACCCACGATGATCAGCGGCAGGCCGAGCGCGGGCTGGACCCACCAGTTCACCTGGTCGAAGGCGAAGACCAGCCCGAAGACGACGACGAAGGTCACGGCCCCGGTGACGAGTTGCCGCCGCAGGTCGCCGCCGAGCACCGAGGCCACGGCGAGGGCGAACAAGAAGGCGACGACGCCCATCGCTGCCGTCGACACGTCCGGGTCGGCCATCCAGTTGTTGAACCGGATCGCCCCGACCTCCTTGAGTAGGACCGCGGCCCAGAAGATCGGCAGCGAGTAGAAGAGGAAGGCGGCGAAGGTCACCGCGTAGTCGAAGCCGGAGTACTGCCGGATGGCCGAGAGGACACCGAGAGTGACGCCGATGAAGATCGCCAGGAAGGTCGCGATGGTCACCAGCCGCAGGCTCGCTCCCGCGGCGGACAGCAGCAGGTTGTTGACGCTTGCTCCGTCCCGCGTCATCCCGAGGTCGCACTGGAGCACGAAGCACCGGCTGACCCCGCTGAACCAGCCGAGGTAGCGCTCCCACCACGGGTCGTTGAGCCCCATGTTTTCGGTCCGGGCGTCCATGAGCTGCTGGCGGTTCTCGGCGCGCGACTCGCGCAGGTCCTCGAGCGGGTCGCCCGAGTTGATCGTGAGGACGTACATCAGCACGGAGCCGAGGAACATGATCAGCGCGGAGATCGCGATCCTGCGGAGGATGAACTGGAGCACGGGCCTGACCTTTGCGGTGAGAACGGTTCACGGCGGTGTGACGGACTGCCCGCAGACTCTAACCCCTCGGCAGGGGTGGTGACCACGGACGCTCCCGGCGCGTGTCGCCGCCGGAGCAGCACGCCGGGTGGGGAGGTGACGGACGACGAACGGGGTGGGAGGGCGTCGACCCTTCCACCCCGTTCACCGGTGCCGGGCCGCAGCGGGACCAGTCCCGCTGCCGGTTCAGGCAAGGTGCGTCAGCTGGCGCGCACCCACTGCTGGGCGTTCCAGGAGACACCGGTCTGGACCGAGGTCGGCCGGACGTTCTCCAGGGTGCTGTCCGAACCCACGATTCCCGGGTGAGTGAACAGCGGAATGCCGTAGAGGTTGTCCCACAGCAGCTTCTCGATGATCTTCAACTGCTCCATCTGGACTTCCTCGTCAAGCGACGACGCCAGGGTGTCCCACGCTGCGTCGACCTCCTCGTTGGAGAAACCGCCGAAGTTCTGCGAACCGCCGGTGGAGTAGATCGGCTCACCGGAGGCGACCTGGCCCGAGCCGGCCCAGGCGAAGAGCGCGACCTCCCAGTCACCCTGCTCCAGCGTGCCGCCGGACTCGAAGAAGTCCGGGTTGCCCGCGTCGACGATCTCGAAGCCCGCCTCGTCGCAGGAGGCCTTGATCTGGGCCACCTCCTCGGTGCGGCGCTGGTTCGGGGCGGAGTAGCCGATCCGGACCTCGACCGGCGTCTCGACCCCGGCCTCCTCCAGCTTGGCGGTGGCGCCCTCGATGTCGACCTCGTCGTAGGTACCGTCGTAGGCCGCGTCCACGAGCTCCTGGTAGCCGTCCTGGAACGGGAAGCGCTCCCGTGCGTTCAGCATCTCAGCGTCCTCGCTGATCGGCGCGATGAGGTTGTCGATGATGTTCTGACGCGGGACGCACATGGCGAAGGCCTCACGTGCCGCCAGACCACCGTTCTCGTCGTTGAAGACCGAGTCCTCGGCGAAGTTGTAGTCCAGGTGCTCCCAGGTCATCTGCTGGTTACTTTCAACCGACACCATGTCGCCCATGCCCTCGAGCTGCTGCCGTGTGTCGACGGTGGCCTGCGGCTCGATGACGTTGATGTCACCGTTCTGCAGCGCTTGCACGTGGGTCTCCGGGGCGGCGAACTTGTAGACCAGGTTGCCGGTGGCCGGGGCCGGGCCGAAGAAGGACTCGTTGGGGACCAGCGCGAGTTGGTTGCCGCTCTCCCAGGCCGCACCCTCGAGGGTGTAGGGCCCACTCGAGGGCACCAGGGCCTCGTCCTCGACCTGGTAGTTCGGGAAAAGCCAACCGTCGTTCCAGAACTCGGACACCTCGGCCACGGTCTCGCCCTCGCCATCCAGGATCGCCTGCGCCAGCTCGTCCGGCTCCATGCCACCCTGCTCCGCCGCAATATGGGCCGGCAAGGGCGGCTCGACCGCGATCTCCCAGTCCGGGTAAGGCTCGGGGTAGACGACCGTGAAGGTCTTGCTGCTCGGCTCGGTCTCCAGGCCGTCGGTAGCGTAGGTCGACCACGTCGAGACAGGATCGAACCCAAGGGTTTCGGCCCCGCCCATGGACTCGGGGTTCGTGGAGGCCCACGCCAGCAGGAAGTCGTTCGAGGTGATGGGAGTGCCGTCGGACCACACCGCGTCGTCGGAGATGGTGTACTCGACGGTGAGCGGGTCCTCGGAGGTCTGCTCGTAGGAGCCGAACCACTCGTTCGGGTAGATGGTGCCGTCGGTGCCCCAGTACCAGAAGCCGGAGTGCAACTGGTTGTTGACGACCGCGTTGTAGGTCGAGTTCGTGTTAGCGGTGTTGCCGTTGTAGGCGTTGTACTCCTCAGCCCCGCTGGAGAAGGACACCGTGTCGTCGTTGGTGGTGACCTCGCCCATGTCGGCCAGGGCGGTGGAACCCTCCTCGCCGCCCATATCACCCTCGGACTCCTCGCCGGAGCCTGCGCTCTCCTCCGAGCTGTCGCCCTCGCCGCCGCCCTCGGCACCGGTGTCGCCGGATCCGGAGTCGGACGTGCAGCCAGCCAGAGCCAGGGCACCAGCGGCCACAACGGCCATGGTCGCGCGCCTGATCTTCAATGTTCCTCCTAGTGAATGGGCGTCTCACGCCGGCGGACCGCCCTGGTCCGCCGCGCGCGTGTCATCGACGCGCCGGGGGTTGCGTGGACAACGTAGACACCTGCGTGCTTGCCACGCCACCGTCGTGCCCACACGGTGACGGGATCGTTACTCTTTTGAGACTTCCGTAGCGGTGACGCTACGTCAATCAGAACGGGCGTCCGCACGACCCGTCGCCGGGGCCCTTCAGGGCTACTGTGCGTGCCCGTCCAGGACCAGGCGGAGCGCCTCCGGAGCCTTGCGGGCGCTGCGCTCGGCGCGCACCGTGTGCACCGCCTGCGCGAGGTCGTGCCCGTCGCCCTCGCGTACGGTGGCCCGGGCCCGGCGGCCCTCCCCCTCGCCCCCGTCGAGCGGCACCGTGCCCAGCAGCCGGTGCCCGACCCGGGCGAGCGCCCGCCCGGCCTGGTCGACCGCGCCGACCGGGCCGCTCACCTCGACCTGACGCGTCGCCGGGGGCAGGCCGAGAGTGGCACGGTCACCGAGCTCACGTCGGGCGAGCCAGGCCGGGTCCCAGCGCACCAGCGCCTCGACCGCGGGCAGGGAGCCGTGCGGAGGCACCCCGCAGAGCACGACGGCCGGCCCGCGCCGCGCCGGCGCTGCCCGAGGACGGGCGCGGACGAGCGCGGCGGCGGCGCACCAGCGACGCAGCGCCTCCACCGGCGCGTCGAGGTCGGCCCGCTCCAGCAGCGACCAGCCGTCGAGGAGGACGGCGGCGGCATAGCCGGTCTCGGCCCAGGGCTCGGCCCCGGGGGTCGCGACCACGAGGGTCGCACCCCCCTCGACCTCGTCCACGACGTGCTCCCCGCCCGAGCTCACCACCCGGGTCCCGGGGAAGGCCCGCCCCAGCTCCTCGGCCGTCCGGCGCTCCCCCATCCCGGTGGCCCGCCGCCGCCGGGAGCCGCACTCGGTGCACGCATGGTCCACGGGGACCTCGGTGGAGCACCACCGGCAGGCCGGTGGTCCCTGGCTGCCGGCGACCGGACCGCCCGCGCCGACGGGCCCCTGGCAGCGCTCGCAGCGCACCGGGGTGCGGCAGTCCTGGCAGGCCAGGCCGAGCACGTACCCCTGGCGGGGCACCTGCACCAGCACCGGCCGGTCGCTCTCCAGGCCGGCGCGCAGCGCCCGCCAGGCGACGCTCGGGAGCCGCGCCGTCCGGGCCGCCGGGTCGCGCTCCTCCTGGTGACCCTCCCCGGCCACCACGACGGCGGGGGCGACGCCGCGCACGCGGTCGGTGTCCGCGACCACCGGTGCGACCACCCCCTCGTCCACCCACTGCTGCACGACGACGCTCCGGGTGAAGCCGCCGACGAGCAGCGCGGCCCCCTCACGCCGTGCACGCCGACGGAGCACCTCGCGGACGTGGGGATAGGGCGCCCGCGGCTCCTCGTGCAGGTCGTCGGCCTCGTCCCAGCAGACCACCAGCCCCAGGTCCGGCACCGGGGCGAAGCCGCTGGCGCGGGTGCCGACCACCACGCGGGCGTGGCCGCGCAGGGCACGGAGGAAGGCGGTGTAGCGGGCCTCGGGGCCCAGGTCGGCGGTGAGCCGGACCACGTGGCCCTCCCCCACCGCCCGGGTCACCGGCCCCATGACGCGCTCCACGTCGCGGCGGTCCGGCACGACGACGAGCGCGCCACGACCCCCTGCGGTCGTCGCCGCGACCGCGGCGGCGATCGCGTCGGGCCAGTCGTCTCCCGGCCCCTGACCGGGCAGCGCGAGCCACGCCGCCGCGGGTGCCTGCCCGTCGCGCAGCCGCCGCAGCAGGGCCGGCCCCGCGGGATAAGCCGTCCACGCAGGGTCGATCGCGGTGTCACCGGCGGGATCGACTCCCGGCCCAGGCTCATGATCCTCGGCCTCGCCAGGCCCGGGACGCGGTGGCACCGCCCGCTCGGCTCGGGCGTGCCGCGGCGGCACGGCGAGCCGCACCGTGTCGGAGAGCGTCCCGCCGTAGTGGGCGGCGACCTCCCGGGCGGCGTCCAGCACCGCCGGTGTGAGCACGGGTTCGGGGCTCACGACCGAGCGCAACGGGGCCAACCTGCCCTCGTGCTCGGCGTGAGCCTCACGCGTCAGCAGGAAGCCGTCGTGGTCCCGTCCGGCGAAGCGGACCCGGACCCTCACCCCCGGCCGGGCCGCCTCGTCGAGGTCGGCCGGGACGGCATACTCGAACGACCGGTCGAGGTGCGCCAGGGGTGTCTCGACGAGCACGGTCGCCACCGGGTCGGTCTGCGCCAGCGGCACGGACGCCGCCGGGCCGCGCGCGCGCCTGCGCGGCGAGGTCGGGCTCGCCGGCGCCGGGACCAGCTCCAGCTGCTCGGCCATGTCGACCCTGGGGACCTGACGCTCAGACCGCGGCGCGCAGGGCGTCGACCCGGTCCAGCCGCTCCCAGGTGAAGCCGTCGTCGAGGCCGGGGGCGCTGGTCCGCCCGAAGTGGCCGTAGGCGGCGGTGGGGCGGTAGATCGGCCGCAGCAGGTCGAGCTGCGCCACGAGCGCGGCGGGCCGCAGGTCGAAGACCTGGGTCACGGCCCGCTGGATCGACTCCACGGGCACGCTCTCGGTGCCGAAGGTCTCGACGTAGAGCCCGACCGGGTGGGGGTAGCCGATGGCGTAGGCGACCTGGATCTCGCACCGGCGCGCGAGCCCGGCGGCCACGACGTTCTTGGCGACCCAGCGCATGGCGTAGGCCGCGCTGCGGTCGACCTTGGAGGGGTCCTTGCCGGAGAAGGCCCCGCCGCCGTGCCGCGCCATGCCGCCGTAGGTGTCGACGATGACCTTGCGCCCGGTGAGCCCGGCGTCGCCCATCGGACCCCCGATGGTGAAGACGCCGGTGGGGTTGACGAGCATGCGGTAGCCGTCGGTCTTGAGCTCGACACCAGCATCGTGAGCCTGGTCGAGGACGGGGGTGATGACCCGCTCCCGGATGTCCGGCGTCAGCTGCTCCTCCAGGTCGATCCCGTGGGCGTGCTGCGTGGACAGCACGACGGTGTCGAGGCGCACCGCGCGCTCGCCGTCGTAGGCGATGGTGACCTGCGTCTTGCCGTCCGGCCGCAGGTAGTCCAGCTCACCGCTCCGGCGGACGGCGGCCAGCTGCTCGGCGAGCCGGTGCGCCAGGAAGGCGGGCAGCGGCATGAGCTCGGGGGTGTCGTCGCAGGCGTAGCCGAACATGAGGCCCTGGTCGCCGGCGCCCTGCTGGTCGTAGGGGTCGGCCTGCTCGGACCCGCGGCTGGAGACGGCGTCGTCGACACCGGTCGCGATGTCGACGGACTGGTCGCCGATCGAGATCTCCACCCCGCAGGTGCGTCCGTCGAAGCCCTTGTGCGAGTTGTCGTAGCCGATGTCCAGGATCGTCTGCCGGACGAGCTGGGCGATGTTGGAGTAGCCCTGGGTGCGCACCTCGCCGGCGACGTGGACCAGCCCGGTCGTCACCATCGTCTCGACCGCCACCCGGGAGTGCGGGTCCTGGGCGAGCAGGTCGTCCAGGATGGCGTCGCTGATCTGGTCGCAGATCTTGTCCGGGTGTCCCTCGGTGACGGACTCCGAGGTGAACAGGCGGGTCATGGGGGTGCTCCTTCGGGGCAGCGGCTGCTGACTGACCTGCGCGAGTCTACGGTCCGGGACCGACACCTCCGGAGCCGCTGCCGCCTCAGCGCAGCAGCGGTGCCGCGTGGTCCCAGATGGCCGCTGCGACCAGCGCCTTGTCGCCCGGACCGACGGTGCGGACCTCCTCGGTCCCCGGCCGCAGGAGGTGTGCCGTGGTGGTGTCCTGGCCGAAGGTCCTGCCGTCCCCCACCTCGTTGGCGACGAGCAGGTCGCACCCCTTGCGCTCGAGCTTGGCGCGGGCCAGGGCGAGCACGTCGCCGGTGCCGTCCCCGGTCTCGGCCGCGAAGCCCACGAGGAAGGGCGAGGCGGCTCCCGCACGGCGCTCGAGGAGACCGGCCAGGATGTCCGGGTTGCGGACCAGCTCGATCGTGGGGGCGCTGTCGTCGCCCTCGCCGTGGGTCTTCTTGATCTTGCTCTCGGCGTAGTGCGCCGGGCGGAAGTCCGCGACGGCGGCCGCCATGACCACGGCGTCCACCCCACCGCCGTCGACGAGGCCGTCGACGGCGCGCTGCAGCTCCAGCGCCGTCTGCACCGGCACGAGGTCGCATCCCGCCGGCGTCTCCAGGCTCACGTTGGCACCGACCAGGCTCACCCGCGCCCCGCGCCGGGCCGCCTCGGCCGCGACGGCATACCCCTGCTTGCCGGAGGACCGGTTGCCGAGGTAGCGGACCGGGTCCAGCGGCTCGCGGGTGCCCCCGGCGGTGACGACGACGTGCCGCCCGGCCAGGTCGCCGGCGGCGCTGCGGCCGGCGTCGTCACCGGTCGCGGCCGGCGTCACGGCCGCCAGCGCGGCGGCCACGATCTCCTCCGGGTCGGGCAGCCGGCCCGGGCCGGTGTCCGCCCCGGTCAGCCGCCCCGAGGCCGGCTCGACCACGTGCACACCGCGCTCGCGCAGGAGGGCGACGTTGGCCCCGGTCGCCGGGTGCGTCCACATCTCGGTATGCATGGCCGGCGCCAGCACGACCGGGCAGCGGGCGGTGAGCAGCGTCGAGGTGAGCAGGTCGTCGGCCAGGCCGTGGGCGGCGCGGGCCAGCAGGTCGGCGGTCGCCGGGGCGACGAGCACGAGGTCGGCCTCCTGGCCCAGTCGGACGTGCGGGACGAGCGGGACGTCGTCCCAGACCTCGCTGGACACGGGACGTCCGCTGAGGGCCTCCCAGGTGGGTGCGCCGACGAAGCGGAGCGCGGCGGCGGTCGGCACGACGGTGACCTCGTGCCCGGCCTCGGTCAGCAGCCGCAGGACGGAGCACGCCTTGTAGGCCGCGATCCCTCCGGAGACGCCGAGCACCACGCGCATACCGGTGTGCCCTCCGTGCCCTGTGGGTGTCAGCTCTCGGGCGAGCTGGTGTGCAGCTTGCCCTGGTCGATCTCGTGCAGCGCGATCGACAGCGGCTTGTCGGTGGCGTCCGCCTCGACCAGCGGGCCGACGTACTCGAGCAGGCCCTCGCTGAGCTGGGAGTAGTAGGCGTTGATCTGGCGCGCCCGCTTGGCGGCGTAGATCACCAGGGCGTACTTGCTGTCGGCGCGCTGCAGCAGGCTGTCGATCGGGGGGTTGGTGATGCCGTCGGGGTGGGCGATGGTGCCGGTTCGCTCACGGTGCTCTCAGTCCTTCGTTCGTTCGGGTCTGTTCAGGGGTCGGGGCTGCGGTCTGCGCAGGGGGGTCGGCCATCAATGATACGAGTTCCTCGGCCGCCCGGGCGACATCGTCGTTGACGATGGTCACGTCGAACTCCTGCGCGGCCGCCAGCTCGGTGCGTGCGGTCTGCAGCCGCCTCGTCCGCTCGGCCTCGGTCTCGGTGCCCCGGCCGACGAGGCGCTGCACGAGCTCCTCCCAGCTGGGTGGGGCGAGGAAGACGAAGAGCGCCTCCGGCATCGCCTCCCGCACCTGCCGGGCACCCTGCAGGTCGATCTCCAGCATGGTGGGACGACCCTCCGCCAGGGAGCGCTCGACCGGCCCGCGCGGGGTGCCGTAGCGGGCGCGGCCGTGCACCGTGGCCCACTCCAGCAGCTGGCCCTCCCGGTCCAGCCGGTCGAACTCCTCGTCGTCGACGAAGAAGTAGTGCTCCCCCTCCCGCTCCGCCGGGCGCGGCGGCCGGGTGGTCGCGGACACCGAGAGCCACACGTCCGGGTGGTGCTCGCGCACGTAGGCCGCCACGGTCCCCTTCCCGACCGCGGTCGGGCCGGCCAGCACCACCAGGCGGCGCGGGGCGCCGTCGACGTCGCGGCCCTGCGGCGCGCCGCCGGTCTCCCCGGCGCTCAGCGGTCGCTGAAGTGGTCGAGCAGGTGGTGCACCTGGTTGGCGCCCAGCCCGCGCACCCGGCGGCTCTCGGAGATCCCGATTTCCTCCATGAGCTGGCGCGCCCGGACCCGGCCCACGCCGGGCATCGACTCCAGGAGCGCGGAGACCTTCATCTTGCCGATGACGTCGTTCTCCTTGCCCTCGGCGATGACGTCCTTGAGGGACCCCTGGGAGTTCTTCAGGCGGTTCTTGACGGCTGCGCGCTCGCGGCGGGCGGCGGCCGCCTTGGCGAGGGCGTCGGCGCGCTGCTCCGGCGTCAGCTCGGGAAGGGCCACGGTCCTACTCCTTGATCGTCCAGTGCCAGGGGGCAACCCTGGTGCCGTCGAACATAGCGACCCTCTCCGTCCCGTGCCAACCCCGGTGTCGCCGCGCGACCCCGCTGACCTGCGGCGGTCGGGGGTCAGCCGTCGCCGAGCGCCCCGGCGAGACGCTGCGTCCAGCGCTCCAGCGCGCTCGCCACGCCCTCGGGGCCCTCGCGCAGGACACCCCGCGACACCGGCACGAGGACGCGACCTGCGGCACCGGCGAAGGCGCGCGCGACGTCGTGCTCGTCGGCGCCCTGCGCCCCCACGCCGGGCGCGAGCACCGGGGCGAGCGACCCGGCGAGGTCCAGCCCCTCCGCGGCCGGGTCCAGCGTGGCCCCCACCACCACCCCGACGTCGCCGCAGGGTGCCTGCCCGGCATTGTACGCGGCGACCTCCTGCAGGAGCTGCTGGGCCACGCTCGGGCGGCCCGCCGACTGGACCTGCCCGCCCTCGGGGTTGGACGTGCGCACGAGCACGAAGACACCGCGCCCCGTGGATCGCGCGAGGTCCAGGGCCGGGCGCAGCGCGCCGTAGCCGAGGTAGGGACTCAGCGTGACCGCGTCGGCGGCGAGCGGGGCGTCGTCCTCGAGGTAGGCCTGCGCATACCCCGCCATCGTGGAGCCGATGTCACCGCGCTTGACGTCCAGCACCGTCAGCAGACCCCGGTCGCGGCAGCCGCGCAGGACGTCCTCGAGGACCGCCACCCCCGCGGCGCCGTGCCGCTCGAAGAAGGCCGACTGCGGCTTGACCGCCGCGCAGCGCCCTGCAGCGGCGTCCAGGACGACGCTGCAGAACTCGGCGACCCCCGCGGCGGTGTCCGGCAGGCCCCAGTCCTGCATCAGCTCCCGGTGCGGGTCCAGCCCGACGCACACCGGCCCGTGCCGGCCGAGGGCCTCGGTGAGCCGGAGCCCGAATCGCTGCGGCGCGGCGTGGCCCCCTGGGCCGGGCGAGGTCGGGTCGTCGGTCATGGGAGCTCCTCCGTGCGGTCGGGTGGTTGGTCCAGGCGGCGGGTGAGGGTGTCGAGCAGGGTCGGGTCGGCCCACAGCGCGGTGCCGAGCTGCACCGCCACCGCACCGGCGGCCAGGGCGCGGCGGGCGCTGTCGAGGTCGTGGACGCCCCCTGCGGCGACGAGGGGGACCGCGGGCCAGCGCTGCTCCTGCGCCGCGGCGGTCAAGGCGCGGACGCCGGCACGGCACACGGCACCGGTCGAGGGTCCGGACCACCAGCGCCCCTCGCCCAGCGCGATCGACCCGCACACGACCACGGCGCCGGCACCGCCGGCCACGGCGCCGCGGGCGACGCCCACGATGTCGGGCTGCAGCGCGGAGAGCCGGGCGAGGAGCAGCAGGTCGCGCGGGGTCTCCTCGCGCAGCCGGGCCATGACCCGCAGCGCGTGCTGGTCGTCGGCGCCCCGCAGGTCGACCTCGACCGCGCCGACGCTGTCACCCTCCAGCCCGCGGCACAGCCGCCCGGCCAGGGCCGCGGCCTCTCCGGTCAAGCTGCCGCGGACCGCGACCACGGCCCGCAGCCCGCGGGTGGCGCACCACCGCAGCCGGTCCACCGCGGTGAGCAGGGTGATCCCCGGGACCGACCCGTGCTCCAGCCCCCCGGGGCCGTGGCCGTGCACGAGCGCCGGCCCGTCGTGCTCCGGCTCGGCGACCACCGGCCCGACGGGCACGAGGACGCGCTCCAGGGGCCCGAAGCGGATCAGACCCCGGGCGTCGTCCACGGCACCGGGGGCGACGAGCACCCGGGGCAGGGACGCAGCCTCACCGCGCCGCATCGGCCACCCACTCCCCGGGGAGGACCGGCCCCTCGAGGCAGGCGCGCAGCCGCCGCGTCTGGCCGTCGACGACGACCCGCAGGTCGCACTGCCCGCACAGACCCGTCCCGCACAGGACCGGCTCCTGCAGGTCCAGCGCGGCCACCCGGGAGGCCCTCCCCCGGTCCCGGGCCGCCGCCGCGACGTCCCGGACCTGGTCCCGCGAGCCGGTGGCGTAGACGACCCCGACGCCGTCCAGCTCGTCCAGCCGCCCGCCGACGGTCGTCGCGAACCGGTCGCCCTCGGTGAGCATCACGGTGCTCGCCTGCCGGCGCAGCGGCCCGACCTCCAGGTGACGGTCCGGGTCGTCGGCGGAGAGCACGAGGTGCACCTCGCACCCCCGCTCCCGCAGCAGCGCCACCAGCCAGCGCAGCGGGACGCTCCCCGCCTCGTGCCCGGCGACGAGGACCGGCACCGGATGCGCCGGCAGACCAAAACCCCGGCCCAGCGGACCCAGCAGACGCTGCGCACGCCCCTCGCGGAGGCGCTGCCCGTCGGAGGCCGCCAGCACCACGTCGACGGTCGTCCCGTGCACCGGGTCCACCGACACCCCGGCGACCCACAGCAGCGTCGGCAGCGGCTCGCCACGGCTGAGCTCACCCGGGACCACGACGAACTGCCCCGGCCGGCAGCGCTCCCACGCCGGGTCCGGTGGCACCGCCAGGCTGACGACGTCGTAGGCGCCGGACGCACGGGTCAGCGTCACCACGGCCTCCAGCACCGCCGCAGAGCGGTGGCCGGGTCGACCGGGAGCGGTCATGCCCGGGTCCTCAGCGCCCGCCGGACGCGCGGGCATACAGGTCCAGCGCCCGCGCGTGCTCCTGCAACGGCGCCACACCGAGGGGGCCCGCGCGCATCGCCTCGATGCCGAGCACCGCGACCGCGAGCTGCTGGACGGTCGTGATGATCGGGCGGTCCAGCGACGTCGTCGCCGCCCGGATCGCATAGCCGTCGGCCCGCGCGTCGCGGCCGGAGGGCGTGTTGATGACCATGTCCACCTCGCCGTCGGCGATCTGGTCCACGATCGTCCGGACCGTGCCGTCGGCGCGGCCCTCGCTGTGCTTGTGCACAACCTGGGCCGGTATGCCGTTGCGCCGCAGGACGTCCGCGGTCCCCTCGGTCGCGAGCACCGAGAAGCCGAGGTCCACGAGGCGCTTGACCGGGAAGATCATCGAGCGCTTGTCACGGTTCGCCACCGAGACGAAGACCGTCCCTTGTGTCGGCAAGCTCGACCCGGCCCGCAGCTGGCTCTTGGCGAAGGCCGATCCGAAGGCCGCGTCGATCCCCATGACCTCGCCGGTCGAGCGCATCTCCGGCCCCAGGATGGAGTCGATCGCCTCGCCGGTCTGGGTGCGGAAGCGGCGGAACGGCAGGATCGCCTCCTTGACCGAGAAGGGGGCGTCGGCGGGCAGCGAGCCGCCGTCGACGCCCTGGGGCAGCACCCCCTCGTCGCGCAGCTGCTGGATCGTCGCGCCCAGCATCACCCGGGCCGCGGCCTGCGCCAGCGGCACGCCGGTCGCCTTGGCGACGAAGGGGACGGTGCGGCTGGCCCGGGGGTTGGCCTCGAGCACGTAGAGCACGTCCTGGGCGAGCGCGAACTGCACGTTGATGAGGCCCCGCACGCCGATGGCCTCGGCCAGGAGCGGGTCGCCTCGCGCACCGCGTCCAGCTCGGAGCGGCCCAGGGTGAACGGCGGCAGCACGCAGGCCGAGTCGCCGGAGTGGATCCCGGCCTCCTCGATGTGCTCCATGATGCCGCGACGTAGAGCTCGGTGCCGTCGTAGAGCGCGTCGACGTCGATCTCCACCGCGGTGTCGAGGAAGCGGTCGATGAGCACCGGGTGGGCCTCGTCCTCGCCGGTCGCCGCGGTCGCCCGGCCGACGTAGGAGGTGAGCGACTCGTCGTCGTAGACGATCTGCATACCGCGTCCGCCGAGGACGTAGGAGGGCCGGACCAGGACGGGGTAGCCGATCTCCCGGGCGACGGCGAGCGCGTCGTCCACGGTGTATGCCGTGCCGTGCCGGGGCGCGGTGAGGCCGGTCTCGGCCAGCACCCGGCCGAACGCTCCGCGGTCCTCGGCGAGGTGGATCGCCTCGGGCGGGGTGCCGACGATCGGGACCCCCTCGGCCTTGAGCGCGGCCGCCAGCCCGAGCGGGGTCTGGCCCCCGAGCTGGACCACGACCCCGGCGACCGGACCGGCCGCGCGCTCGGCGTGCACCACCTCCAGGACGTCCTCCAGCGTGAGCGGCTCGAAGTAGAGCCGGCTCGAGGTGTCGTAGTCGGTCGAGACCGTCTCCGGGTTGCAGTTGACCATGACCGTGTCGAAGCCGTGCTCGCGCAGCGTGATCGAGGCGTGCACGCAGGAGTAGTCGAACTCGATGCCCTGGCCGATGCGGTTGGGCCCCGACCCGAGGATGAGGACCGCGGGCCGCTCGCGCGGCCGGACCTCGGTCTCCTCGTCGTAGGAGGAGTAGTGGTAGGGCGTCTGCGCGGCGAACTCGCCGGCGCAGGTGTCCACGGTCTTGTAGACGGGGCGCACGCCGAGCGCGTGCCGCACCCCGCGGACCACGGCCTCCTTGAGACCGGTGAGCTGGGCCAGCTGTGGGTCGGAGAAGCCGTGCCGCTTGGCGAGCCGGAGCAGCTCCGGGGTCAGGCGGCCACCGGAGTTGGTGCGCGCCTCCGCGCGGACCCGCTCGGCGATCTCGTTGATCACGGCGATCTGGTCGAGGAACCACGGGTCGATGCCGGTCGCCTCGTGCGCCTCCTCGACGCTCGCGCCGCCCCGCATCGCCTGCTGGACCAGCACCAGCCGGCCGTCGGTCGGGGTGCGGGCCTGGTCGAGCAGCGCCCGGGCCATCTCCCGCGTCGGCGCCTCGTCCTCGCGCCAGTGGAAGCTGGTGTGCGTGGCCTCGGTCGAGCGCAGCGCCTTCTGCAGCGCCTCGGTGAAGTTGCGGCCCAGGGACATCGCCTCGCCGACGGACTTCATCGTCGTCGTCAGCGTCGGGTCCGCCAGCGGGAACTTCTCGAAGGCGAAGCGCGGGACCTTGACGACGACGTAGTCCAGGCTCGGCTCGAACGCAGCCGAGTAGAAACCACCATGCCGAAGGCGGACCGGGGGGTGCCCGGGGGGCGGAGCCCCCGGGGGGTGGTGATGTCGTTGGGCACCTCGTCGAGGGTGTAGCCCAGCGCCATCTTCGCGGCGATCTTGGCGATCGGGAAGCCCGTCGCCTTGGACGCCAGGGCCGAGGAGCGCGACACCCGCGGGTTCATCTCGATGACGATGATCCGCCCGTCGGCGGGGTTGACCGCGAACTGGATGTTGCAGCCGCCGGTGTCGACCCCCACCTCGCGGATGACGGCGATGCCGATGTCGCGCAGCCGCTGGTACTCCCGGTCGGTCAGGGTCATCGCCGGGGCGACCGTGATCGAGTCTCCGGTGTGCACACCCATCGGGTCGAGGTTCTCGATCGAGCAGACGACCACGACGTTGTCCGCGCGGTCGCGCATGACCTCGAGCTCGTACTCCTTCCACCCCAGGATCGACTCCTCGAGCAGCACCTCGGTCGTCGGGCTGTCCTGCAGCCCCGCCCCCGCGATGCGGCGCAGGCTGGCCTCGTCGAAGGCGAAGCCGGAGCCCAGGCCGCCCATGGTGAAGGAGGGACGCACCACGACGGGGTAGCCGAGCTCGTCGGCGGCCGCGAGCACCTCCTCCATCGTGTGGCAGATCGCCGAGCGGGCCGACTCGGCGCCGCAGCGCTCGACGACGCCCTTGAAGGCCTGCCGGTCCTCGCCCAGCTGGATCGCCTCGACGTTGGCGCCGATGAGCGGGGCGCCCAGGCGCTCCAGCGCCCCCGACTCGTGCAGGGCGATCGCGGTGTTGAGCGCTGTCTGCCCGCCGAGGGTGGCCAGCACGGCGTCCGGCCGCTCCCGCTCGATGATCGACTCCACGATCTCGGGGGTGATCGGCTCGACGTAGGTCGCGTCGGCGACCCCCGGGTCGGTCATGATCGTCGCCGGGTTGGAGTTGACCAGGACGACCCGGATGCCCTCCTCGCGGAGCACCCGGCACGCCTGGGTGCCGGAGTAGTCGAACTCGGCGGCCTGCCCGATGACGATCGGGCCCGACCCGATGACGAGGACGCTGCTGATGTCGTCGCGCTTGGGCACTGGCTCAGGACTCCTTGGTCGAGGTCTGCAGGAGGTCGACGAAGCGGTCGAAGAGGTATTCCGCGTCGTGCGGGCCGGCCGCGGCCTCGGGGTGGTACTGCACGCTGAAGGCGGGCACGTCGACGCACGCCAGGCCCTCGACGACGTCGTCGTTGAGGGCGACGTGGTCGCAGCGGACGGCGCCGTAGGCGGTGTCCACCGGCTGGTCGGTCGGTATGCCGTCGGGCCAGGCGATCGCGAAGCCGTGGTTGTGGCTGGTGACCTCGACCTTGCCGGTGGTGCGGTCCAGCACCGGCTGGTTGATGCCGCGGTGGCCGAACGCCAGCTTGTAGGTGTCCAGCCCCAGCGCGCGGCCGAGCAGCTGGTTGCCGAAGCAGATGCCGAAGAACGGGATGCGCCGGTCGAGCACCTCCCGCAGCAGCGCCACCTCGTGCTCGGCGGTCGCCGGGTCGCCCGGGCCGTTGGAGAAGAAGACGCCGTCCGGCTCGAGGGCCAGCAGCTCCTCGCTGGTGGTGTGGCTGGGCAGCACGTGCACCTCGATGCCGCGGCGCGCCATGAGCGCCGGGGTCATCCCCTTGATGCCGAGGTCGAGCGCCGCCACCCGGAAGCGGGTGGGGGTGCCCTCCGGCGGGGACACGACATACGCCTCCTGCGTGGAGACCTCGGCGGCCAGCGCCGAGCCGGCCATGCGCGGGGTCTCGGTGACGGTGCGCAGCAGCTCCTCGTGCGAGGCGCGCGCGGCCTCGCCGGAGAAGATCCCGACCCGCATCGCGCCGCGGTCGCGCAGGTGGAGCGTGAGCGCGCGGGTGTCCACACCGCTGATCCCCACCACCCCGGCGTGCTCGAGCGCCTCGCCGAGGTCGCCCTGCGAGCGCCAGTTGGAGGGGCGGATCGCGGGGTCGCGGACGACATACCCGGCGACCCAGATCCGCTGACTCTCCATGTCGGCCTGGTTGACCCCGGTGTTGCCGATGTGCGGCGCGGTCATGACGACGACCTGGCGGTGGTAGGACGGGTCGTGAGGGTCTCCTGGTAGCCGGTCATGCCGGTGCAGAAGACCGCCTCACCGACGGTGCGACCGCGGGCGCGTAGGCCTCACCTCGAAAGGTGCGGCCGTCCTCGAGGACGAGGACGGCGGCCTCGTGAGTCGTCGTGGTCACCGGTGGCTCTCCTCGTGGTCGGCTCCCCAGACGAGCCCCTCGCGCGCCGTCACCTGGCCCCGGAGCATCGTCAGGTGGACGGCGCCGGTCAGCTCGCGGCCGTGCCAGGGGTTGTTGCGGGACAGCGAGCGGGAGCGGGCGCGGTCCACGGTCTGGGTGCGGGTCGGGTCGACCAGGGTGAGGTTCGCCGGGGCACCCGCCACGACCCCCTGGCCGTGGTGCGCGAGGCGGGCGATCCGCGCCGGGGCGCTCGACATGCTGCGGGCGACATCGGCCCAGGTCATCCGGCCCTCGGCGACCATGATCGTCGACACCACCGGCAGCGCGGTCTCCAGCCCGAGCATCCCGAAGGCGGCGTCGGCGAAGGCGTGCTCCTTGTCCTGGCGGACGTGCGGGGCGTGGTCGGTGGCGACCGCGTCGATCGTGCCGTCGGCCAGCGCCTCGCGCAGGGCCAGCGTGTCCTCGGCCGGGCGCAGCGGCGGGTTGACCTTGTAGGTCGGGTCGTAGCCCCCCAGCTCGGCCTCGGTGAGCATGAGGTGGTGCGGGGTCACCTCCGCGGTGACCGCGATCCCCTGGGCCTTGGCCCAGCGGACGACCTCGACGCTGCCGGCGGTGGAGACGTGCGCGACGTGCACCCGGGAGCCGGTGTGCCGCGCGAGCATGACGTCGCGCGCCACGATCGTCTCCTCGGCCACGGCGGGCCAGCCCGGCAGCCCCAGCCGCCCGGACAGCTCCCCCTCGTGGCAGCATGCCGAGCCGTCCGCCAGGCGCGGGTCCTGCGCGTGCTGCGAGACGACCCCGTCGAAGGTCTTGACGTACTCCAGCGCCCGGCGCATGAGGCGCGCGTCGTGGACGCAGCGGCCGTCGTCGGAGAACACCCGGACCCGGGCGCGGGAGCGGGCCATGAGCCCGAGCTCCGCGAGCTCCTCACCCGCCAGGGACTTGGTGACGGCACCGACCGGCTGGACGTCGACATACCCGGCGCGGCGGCCGAGGTCGAGGACGGTCTCGGCGACCTCGGCGGAGTCGGTGACCGGGGTGGTGTTGGCCATGGCCAGGACCGCGGTGAAGCCGCCGAGCGCCGCGGCCTGGGAGCCGGTCTCGACCGTCTCGGCGTCCTCGCGGCCCGGCTCGCGCAGGTGGGTGTGCAGGTCGACGAGACCGGGGAGCAGCACGAGTCCGTCCGCGGAGAGGCGCGAGATGCCCTGAGGGGCCTCCGCGCCGGCGTCGGTGCCGACGGCGCGGATCGTGCCGTCGACGACGAGCACGTCGGCGGCACCCTCCCCCGCGATGTCGGCACCCGTGATGAGCAGGGGCGGCGTGGTGCTCACGGCGCGTCTCCTTCCCCGGCGAGGAGGTGGTAGAGGATCGACATGCGGACGGCCACGCCAGCGCTGACCTGGTCGAGCACCAGCGAGCGCGCGGCGTCGGCGG
This sequence comes from Serinicoccus sp. CUA-874, assembly GCF_001942225.1. NCBI lineage: Bacteria > Bacillati > Actinomycetota > Actinomycetes > Micrococcales > Ornithinimicrobiaceae > Serinicoccus > Serinicoccus sp. CUA-874. Next base: position 41,975 of record NZ_MKJZ01000005.1, read on the forward strand.
CGTCCGCGGAGATCTCCAGGCCCCGGTTCATCGGGCCCGGGTGGCAGATGACCGCGTGGTCCTGCAGCAGGCCGAGCCGCCGGGCCGTGAGGCCGTAGGTGACGGCATACTCGCGGGCGGTCGGGAAGTAGCCCCCGCTCATCCGCTCGCGCTGCACCCGCAGCATCATCACCGCGTCCACCTGCGGGAGGACCTCGTCGAGGTCGTAGGAGACGTCGAAGCCGTCGGCGGCCGCCCAGCCGGTGACGCCGCTGGGCATGAGCGTCGGCGGTGCCACCAGGGTGACGTGCGCGCCCAGCGCCCGCAGGCAGAGCAGGTTGGAGCGCAGCACCCGGGAGTGGGTGAGGTCGCCGACGATCGCGACGTGCCGACCGGCGAGGTCGTCCCCGCCGAGCGCGCGGCGCAGGGTGTAGGCGTCGAGCAGCGCCTGGCTGGGGTGCTCGTGGGTGCCGTCGCCGGCGTTGACGATCGAGCAGTCCACCCAGTCCGCGATCTGCGCCGGGGCACCGCTCGCAGGGTGCCGGATGACCATCATGTCGACGCCCATCGCGTCGATGGTCAGCACCGTGTCGCGCAGCGACTCGCCCTTGGAGACCGAGGTGCCCTTGCCGGTGAGGTTGATGGTGTCGGCGCTCATCCACTTGCCGGCGATCTCGAAGGAGGCGCGGGTGCGGGTGGAGTCCTCGAAGAAGAAGTTGATGATGGTGCGGCCGCGCAGCGTCGGCAGCTTCTTGACCTGGCGGTCCTGGACCTCGTGCATGGACACGGCGGTGTCGAGGATCGAGGTGATCTCCTGCGGGTCGAGGTCGGCGATCGAGAGCAGGTGCTTCACGCGATCCACACCCCCTCGACCTCGTCACCGGCGCCGGTGAGCCGGACCATCACGCGCTCGGTGCGCGAGGTCGGCAGGTTCTTGCCGACGTAGTCCGCGCGGATCGGCAGCTCGCGGTGGCCGCGGTCGACGAGGACCGCCAGCCGGACCGCGCTGGGGCGGCCCAGGTCGGCGAGACTGTCGAGCGCGGCGCGCACCGTGCGGCCGGAGTAGAGCACGTCGTCGACGAGGACGACCACCTTGCCGTCGACGCCGCCGGCCGGGACGCTCATCGGCTCGGGAGCACGGGTGGGCTGGCTGCGCAGGTCGTCGCGGTACATCGTGATGTCCAGCGAGCCGGTCGGCACCGTGCCGCCCTCGACGCCGGCGATGGCCTCGGCGAGCCGCTGCGCGAGCGGGACGCCGCGGGTCGGGATGCCGAGCAGGACCAGGTCGGCGTGGCCCTTGTTGCCCTCGAGGATCTCGTGCGCGATCCGCGTCAGGGCGCGCTGGATGTCGTCGCTGGCGAGGACCTCACGTCCTTCGTGATCGGGCGGCCGGGTCGGTGACGGCGAGGCCGCCTCTCGGTCACGGGCAGGGCTCATGCGGGCCCACTCTCCTTCCCCGCCTCACAGGACGGTGGTTAAAGGACGTGTCGGTGCGCACCACCCTACAACCACGACACCCCGCTCTCCCCACCCCCGAGCGGCCGCACGGTCTGCGTCGGCCGAGCGCGCGCTCGACCGAGGCGAGATCCGGTGGCGCCGTCACGCCCGGGATGTCAAGGCATACCGCGCTGCGGTCGGTCAGACGATGGTGGGCTTGACCTCGGAGATGCGGGCGAGGAGGCCGTTGACGAAGCCGGGGGACTCGTCGGTGCTCATCCGCTGGACCAGCTCGACCGCCTCGGAGACGGCCACCATGTCGGGGACCTCGTCGTTCCAGAGGATCTCCCAGGTGCCGACGCGCAGCGCGGCGCGGTCGACCGCGGCCATCCGGTCCAGGCTCCAGCCCTGGGACCAGGTCGCGAGGACCTCCTCGATCTGGCCCCATCGGCTGACGACGCCGCGCACGACCTCGACGGTGTAGTCGGGCAGCGCGTGCTGGGTCGTGGGGGCCTCGATCCGCTGCTCGAGCAGCTCAGCGACGTTGACGCCGCGCTGCTCGGCCTCGAACAGCAGCTCCAGGGCCCGCTTCCGGGCCCGGGTGCGTGCCGCCACGGGTCAGTTCACGCGGCCGAGGTAGGAACCGTCGCGGGTGTCCACCTTGACCTTCGTGCCGGTCTCGAGGAAGAGCGGCACCTGGATCTCGGCGCCGGTCTCCAGGGTCGCCGGCTTGGTGCCGCCGGTGGAGCGGTCCCCCTGCAGGCCCGGGTCGGTCTGGGTGATCTCCAGCACGACCGACGGCGGCAGCTCGACGTAGAGCACCCGTCCCTCGTGCTGGGCGATCATGGCCCGGTTGTTCTCCAGCAGGTAGTTGGCCGCGTCGCCCATCGCCTCGGGGCTCACCGGCACCTGCTCGTAGGTCTTCTCGTCCATGAAGATGTAGTCGGTGCCGTCGTGGTAGAGGTACTGGTAGTCCGACCGGTCGACGGTCGCCGTCTCCACCTTGGTGCCGGCGTTGAAGGTCTTGTCCACGATCTTGTTGGTCAGGACGTTCTTGAGCTTGGTCCGCACGAAGGCGGGGCCCTTGCCGGGCTTGACGTGCTGGAACTCCAGCACCTGCCACAGCCCGTTGTCCATGTCCAGGACCATGCCGTTCTTCAGGTCGTTCGTGCTTGCCACGTCGTGTGTCTTCCTTCGGTATGCCGGTCTAGCGTGCTCAAACCCGGTCGAGTCTACCCGGGCCGGGGCCACGCTCCCCCGCACCGGCCTCCCCGCCCGGGCGACCGGCATACGGCACGGTGAGCGGTATGAAGTCGAGCACCGCCCTGGCGATCCCCGCTGCCGGCCTCGCCGCCGTCGCGGTCCGCGACCTCACCCAGCGCCAGCACGCGACCCTGCGCAGCTTCCCGGTGCTCGGCCACGCCCGCTACGCCCTGGAGAAGATGGCCCCACGGGGGTGGCGGCGCAGAACCGGTGGCTGACGCGTGGGCTGGACCCGGACCTCACGTCGGCCCGGGCGGCCAACTACCTGCGCTCCTGGCGGCGCGAGATGCTCAAGCTGGCGGAGGCCTGTGGCGTCGTGCACCCGGCCCTCATCACCGGCGACATGGTGGAGATCCTGCTCGGCCACCGGGCCTCGACACCGCTGTGGCAGCAGGTCGGCTACGACTCCCCCGACTGGGGGCTGCCCTCGACCGCCCAGGTCGAGCAGCTGCGCAGCATCATGGCCGCGGCTCCGCACGGCGGCTCCGCCGAGCCGTCGGCGACCGCGCGGCGCTGACCCGGTCAGCCGCAGACCGCGGCATACGCCGCGACGAGGTCCTCCTCGGGGGGAGCGACGAGCCGCGTGGGACGCGCGAGGCCCTCGAGCGCCACGAAGCGCAGCGTGGCCCCGCGCGACTTCTTGTCGCGGCCCATGGCCGCCCGCAGCTGCTCCCAGCGCCCCGGGAGGTATGCCGTGGGCAGGCCGACGGACTCCAGCACCCGCCGGTGCCGGTCCAGGAGCGCCGCCGGCATCACCCCGGCCCGGTGGGCCAGCTCGGCGACGTAGACCATCCCCACGGCGACGGCGTCGCCGTGCCGCCAGCGGTAGTCCTCCACCTGCTCGACGGCGTGGCCGAAGGTGTGGCCGTAGTTGAGGATCTCCCGCAGCGAGGACTCGGTGAGGTCGGCTGCGACGACGTCCGCCTTGACCTGCACGGCCCGGGCGATGAGCTCCAGCGTGCGGTCGGGGTCGGCGAGCGGGTCGCCGGCACCCGTCGGGTCCGCCTCGACGAGGTCGAGGATGACCGGGTCGGCGATGAAACCGCACTTGACGACCTCGGCCAGGCCTGACACGTAGTCGGCCCGGTCCTGGGTGGTCAACCAGGCCGGGTCGCACAGCACCTCGACGGGCGGGTGGAAGGCACCGACGAGGTTCTTGCCCGCTGCCGTGTTGATGCCGGTCTTGCCGCCGACGGCCGCGTCGACGACGGCCAGCAGCGAGGTGGGCAGCTGCACCGCCTCGACCCCGCGCAGCCAGGTCGCCGCGACGAAGCCGGCGAGGTCCGTCGTGGCTCCCCCGCCGATGCCGACGACGAGGTCGGAGCGGGTGAAGCCGGCCTCGCCCAGGACGTCCCACAGGTCGACGAGGACGCCCGTGGCCTTGGCCGCCTCCGCGTCCGGGACCGGCGCGAGCCGCGGGCGCGCGCCCGCGGCGACCAGCACCTCGGCGGCCTCCTGCGCGAGCTCCTCCCGTCCCCGCTGGTGCACGACCAGCACCTGCCTACCCGGCTCCGGACCGGCGTGGACCGCCAGCCGCTGCACGGCGTCGGGGCCGACGTGCACGGCATACGGCTGCTCCCCGCCGACCGGGATGGTGCGGCTCAGCGGCTCAGCCACGCGCCCACCTCGTCGGCGATCTCCTCCGGGGTGCGACCGGCGGTGTCGACCCGCAGGCCGCTCACGCTCTCGTAGGTCTCGCGCCGGGCGTTCATGAGCCGGGTCCAGGCGGCGCGCGGGTTCACCAGGAGCAGCGGCCGCGAGGCGTCGAACCCGACCCGCTTCGAGGCGTCCGCGATGCCGACGTCGAGGAAGACCACGACGTGCCCGCCCGTGAGCGCCTCGGCCACGTCCGGCTGCATCACCGCGCCGCCGCCGAGCGCGAGCACGCCCTCGTGACCGTCCAGGGCCCGCAGCACCTCGGCGCGCTCCATCTCGCGGAAGGCCGGCTCGCCGTCCTCGACGAAGATGTCGCTGATGGAGCGCCCCTGCGCGGCCTCGATCGCGGCGTCAGAGTCGTGCAACGTCACCTCCAGCCGGTCCGCGAGGACCTGGCCGACGGTGGTCTTGCCCGCTCCGGGAGGTCCGACGAGGACGACGACGGGACGGCTCACCGGTCCCCCTCCGTCGCGGGCGTGCGCTGGTGCTCGGCCACCGCCGCGAGGTAGGCCGCGTGGTTGCGCGCGACCTCCGGCACCGAGTCGCCGCCGAACTTCTCGAGGACGGCGTCGGCCAGCACGAGGGCGACCATGGCCTCGGCCACGACGCCGGCGGCCGGGACGGCGCAGACGTCGGAGCGCTGGTGGATCGCGGTGCCCGCCTCACCGGTGGCGGTGTCGACGGTCCGCAGCGCGCGCGGCACGGTGGAGATGGGCTTCATCGCCGCCCGGACGCGCAGCACCTCGCCGGTGCTCATGCCGCCCTCAGTGCCGCCGCTGCGCAGGGTCGAGCGCCGGATCAGCCCGTGCTCGTCGCGGTCGATCTCGTCGTGCGCCTGGCTGCCGCGACGGGCCGCCGTGCGGAAGCCCTCGCCGACCTCGACCCCCTTGATCGCCTGGATGCCCATGAGCGCCCCCGCCAGCCGCGAGTCGAGCCGGCGGTCCCAGTGCACGTGCGAGCCGAGACCGGGCGGCACCCCGTAGGCCAGCACCTCGACCACCCCGCCGAGCGTGTCGCCCGCCTTCTTGGCGGCGTCGACCTCGGCGACCATGGCGGCGGACAGCTCGGGGTCGAGGGTCCGGACCGGGTCGGCGTCGACGCGGTCCACGTCGTCGGCGCCGGGCAGGCTCGCCGGGTCCGGCGCGTCGTCCTCGATACCGGGGACGCCGGCGCGCCCGATGCTCACGGTGTGCGAGACCAGGCGTATGCCGGTGGCCTGCTCGAGGAAGGCGGCGGCGACCGCGCCGAGCGCCACCCTGGCCGCCGTCTCGCGGGCCGAGGCCCGCTCGAGGACCGGCCGGGCCTCCTCGAAGCCGTACTTCGTCATGCCCACCAGGTCGGCGTGGCCGGGCCGCGGCCGGGTGAGCGGCCGGTTGCGGGCCAGCTCCTGCGGGGCGCCGACGTCGTCGGCCCCCTGCAGGTCCTGCGCCGGCACCGGCTCGGGCCCCATGACCGCCTGCCACTTGTGCCACTCGGTGTTCTCGATCTGCAGTGCCAGCGGCGACCCCAGCGACAGCCCGTGCCGCATCCCGCCGAGGAAGTGCAGCCGGTCGGCCTCGAAGCTCATCCGGGCGCCCCGGCCGTAGCCGAGCCGGCGCCGGGCGAGGGCGCCCTCCACGGCCTCCCGCTCCACCGTCACGCCCGCGGGCAGACCCTCCAGGACGGCGGTCAGGGCGGGGCCGTGGGACTCACCGGCGGTCAACCAACGCAGCATGGCGTCATCCTCCCACGCAGGTCACCCCACCCTGGCGGTCACCACCGCGGGCGGGCTGCTCAGGCCAGCCCGACGAGCATGCCCTGGCCGACGAGCAGCCCCAGGAGCGCGCCGAGCATCATCGCCGGACCGTAGGCGAACTCGCCCTTCCAGCTGACCTTGCGCCCCACGAGCAGGCCGAGGGCGAACAGACCGCCGACCAGGAAACCGGCATAGATCCCCAGGACCGCCTCAGGCCACCCGAACCAGCCCAGCCCGGCACCCAGCACCACGGCGAGTTTGACGTCGCCCAGCCCGAGGGCGAGTGACCCGCGCGCCAGCGAGAGCAGCGCGATGAGCAGGTAGAACCCGCCGGCACCCACACCGGCCAGCAGCGCCCGCAGCAGCGGGTCGACACCTCCGCCGACGAGGGCGGCCACCGGGAGCCCGACCCCCAGCAGCCCCATCGTCGGCACATGATCCGGTCCGGGAGCCGGTGGACGTCGAGGTCCATCGCCGCCAGGCAGACGCAGGAGAGCACGACCGGCAGCAGCGTCAGGCTCAGGACGAGCGCCACCGGCCACCCGGGCACGGCGTCGTCGGGCACCTGCCACACCCGGTGCAGGAGGGCCGCAGACGACAGGCCGAGGGCCACGGGCACCCACCAGCGGCGTCCCGGCGAGGGTTCGTCGACCTCGTCCGGCTTGCGGTAGGTCGTGCGCTCCAGCCAGCGCGCGACCGGGAGCCCCAGGACCGCGACCACGACCGCGACCACCGAGGGCAGCACCAGGTCGGTCACGAGGTCGCCTCGGCGGCGAGGTGTCGGCTGAGCGCCCGGTCCATCGCGGCGGTCGGCCCCGGCCGCCCCGTCATCAGCTCGACCTGGCGCACCGCCTGGTGCAGCAGCATCCGCGTTCCCCTCACGACCTGGACCCTACCGCCCGTCGCCGACAGCACCGCCGTCCCGACGGCGCTCGGCCAGGGGTCGTAGCTCACGTCCATCACGACCGGCAGCCGCCCCGTCGTCCCGACGACGGGTGGGGCGGGTGCACCACCAGGCAGGGTGCTGACGACCACGTCCACGCCGCCCAGGGGTATGCCCTCGGCCAGGCGGCTCACGGTCGTCCCCATCCCGATCCGCTCGGTCAGCTCGCGGGTCGCCGGTCGCAGGTCGTCCCGCACGCAGCAGGTCAGCCGGTCCACGCCGAGGGCGTGCAGGGCGACCACGACCGACCGGGCCGTGGCCCCGCCGCCGAGCAGCACGGCACGCCCCGCCCGTCCGACCCCCGCCTCGCGCAGCGCCGCGGTGAGCCCGTGGACGTCGGTGTTGTGGGCCGACCAGCCCGCCTCGCCCCGCACCAGGGTGTTGGCGGCCCCGACCGCCACCGCCTCCTCGCCCGCGACATCGGCCAGCGCGAGCGCCTCCTCCTTGCCGGGCATCGTCACCGAGAGCCCGACCCAGTCCGGCCCCAGGCCGGCGACGTGCCGCGCGAGCCCACCGGAGCCGACCTCGGCCCGGTCGTAGGACCAGCCGCAGAGCCCCAGCTCGGCATACGCGGCCCGGTGCAGCACCGGGGACAACGAGTGGGCGACGGGTGAGCCCACGACGCCGGCGCGCCTCAGCACTGGTCCGGGTTGTCCTCGCACCACTGGAGGAACTCGTCCTGGTTGACGAGGTGCTCGTCGTAGGTCTCGGCGAACTTCGTCTCACCGGTCGAGGGGTTGACGGTGACGAAGTAGACCCAGTCGCCGGGCTCGGGCTCGAAGGCGGCGCGCAGCGCGTCCTCGCCGGGCGAGTTGATCGGCCCCGGGGGCAGACCCGGGTTCCGATAGGTGTTGTAGGGGCTGTCGTGCGCGCGCTGCTCCTCGGTGGTGCCGGCGCGCCCGCGCTCCTGGAAGATGAAGTGGATGGTGGAGTCCATCTGCAGGAAGCCGTCGGTCTCGGAGTTGCCCTCGATGCGGTTCTCCATGACCCTGGCGATCTTGGGCAGGTCCTCGGCGAACTGCCCCTCGCCCTGCACGATGCTCGCCTTGATGACGACCTCGCGCAGGTCCTCCTCCGGTATGCCGATGTCGGAGTAGACCTGCTGCCCCTGGTCGATCATCGTCTGCAGCTGCTCCTGCGGCGTGCTGTCCGGTCCGAACTCGTAGGTGCTGGGGTAGAGGAAGCCCTCGAGCTCGCCCTCCGCGGCGGCGGGCAGGTCGAGGTCCGCCGGGTCGACGGACTCGTAGTCGGCCACCTCGTGGTCGGTGCCCTCGGCCAGCAGCTCGAAGGTCTCGGCGACCCAGAGACCCTCGCGGATCGTCACGCCGTTGCGCTCGCGGAACGCAGGGTCGAGCAGCCGTGCCAGCGCCGCCTCCGAGCTCATCTCGTGGGCCATGCGGTAGGTCCCGGGCTGGATCGCCGCGGCGTCCGGCTCGGCCTGCAGGGCGGTGGAGAACGCGGAGACCGAGCCCACGACCCCCTCGTCGGTGAGGATCTGGGCGATCTGCCCACCGGCCGCGCCCTGCGGGATCTCGACCATCACCTCGCCGCTGCCCTCGCCCTCGTAGTCCGTGGTGTCGACGGACTCGCCCGCGGACAGGTCGGGCAGCATCGAGCGCAGGGACCCGAAGGAGTAGACCGCCGCCACCACCACGACCACGGCCGCGAGGGCGAGCGCCAGACCCTTGAGCACCGGGTTGCGGCGCCGACGGCGTGGCCCGAACATCAGCTCCTCGTGCTCCTCGTGCTCCTCGTGCTCCTCGGGCGAGAGCACGTGGTCGGCGAGGGACTCGTCGTCGTGCCGAGCGCCGCGCATCCCGAGCACGTCGTCCTCGAGGTGTGCCGCGCCGTGCTCGTCGGCATAGCCCGCGCCGAGGTGCTGGTCGCCGGGTTCGTCGTGCGCGTCGCGCCCGCCGGGCGGCTGGCTCATGTGGCGTCCTTCGCGTCAGGGTCGCGAGACCGTCGGCCCCGTGGCTTCCTCGCCTTCAGGGGCGAGCCGACGGGGCGGCCGGCTCGGCGAGCGTCCAGGCTCCCTGGAGGATAAGCACCGCCGCCGCCTGATCGACGACGCCACGCTGGTCACGGCCCCGGACGCCGCTGCTGTGCAGCGCCCGGTGCGCGTCGACCGTGGTCAGACGCTCGTCCCACAGGCGGACCGGCACCTCCAGGCGCCGTTGCAGCCGCTCAGCGTACTCCCGCGCCCGGGCGGCGGCCACCCGCTCCTGGCCGTCGAGGGACCGCGGGAGCCCGACGACGACCGTCACGGCAGCCCGCTCCTGGACCTCGTCCGCGACGCGGTCCAGGTCGGTGCTTCCCTCGTGGTCCCGCCGCAGCGTGTCGACGGGGTGGGCGAGCAGCCCGAGCGCGTCGGAGGCGGCCAGGCCCACCCGGGCCTCGCCGACGTCGATCCCCAGCAGGACGCCGGCCGGCCCCTCCGGCGACGCCCCGTGCGGATCGCTCACCCTCGCAACGCGTCCTCGACCGCGCGGAGCGCGGTGCCGGTGGCGGCAGCGTCCTGGCCGCCGCCCTGCGCGAGGTCGTCCTTGCCGCCACCGCCGCCACCGAGCGCACCGGCCCCGACCTTGACCAGCGCGCCGGCCGTGGTGCCGCGCTCCCGCGCCGCCTCGTTGGTGGCGATGACCACGACCGGGCGGCCCGACTGGACGCCGGTGAGGGCCACGACCGAGGGCCGGTCCTGACCCAACCGGGTCCGCAGGTCGGTGACGAGGCGGCGCAGGTCGTCCGCGCCGACGCCCTCACCCAGGTCGTGCCCCAGGAAGGTGGTGCCGTCGACGTCGCGCGCCTGGTCCACGAGCCCGGCCGCCGAGGACAGCACCTGGGAGGCCCTGGCCTGGGCGATCTCCTTCTCCGCGTCCTTGAGCCGTGACACCAGCTGGGCGACCCGGTCGGAGAGCTCGTCCGGACGCACCTTGAGGGTGTCGGTGAGCTGGTTGACGATGATGTTCTCCCGCGCCAGCTGGGTGTAGGCGTCCGCGCCGACGAGGGCCTCCACGCGACGGATGCCGGACCCGATCGAGGACTCGCCCACGATCTTGACCAGGGACAGCTGCGCGCTGCCCGGGACGTGGGTGCCGCCGCACAGCTCCAGGCTCCACGGGCCGCCCACGGAGACGACGCGCACGAGGTCAGGGTAGCGCTCCCCGAAGAGCGCCATCGCGCCCATCTCCCGGGCCTCGGTGAAGCTCATCTCGGCAGCACTGACCTGCAGGTCCTCCATGAGTCGCTCGTTGATCCGCGCCTCGACCGCGGCCAGCTCGGCGGCGTCCAGCCCCCGGGTCGAGCGGAAGTCGAAGCGCAGCCGTCCTGGGGCATTCTCCGAGCCGGCCTGCGTGGCGTTGTCGCCGAGGGTCTCGCGCAGCACCTTGTGCACGATGTGCGTGGCCGTGTGCGCGCGCGACACCGAGGCGCGGCGCACGACGTCGATCTCGGTGAACGCACCCTCGCCCACCGCGACCTCGCCCTCGACGAGGCGACCCCGGTGCACGACGAGCCCGGGCACCGGGCGCTGCACGTCGGTGACCTCGAAGAGTCCGCCGCCACCGAGCCGGATGGTGCCGTGGTCGGCCAGCTGACCGCCGGCCTCGGCGTAGAAGGGGGTGCTGCCGAGCACGATCTCCAGCTCGGCACCGTGCTCGGCCGCGTCACCCCCGACCCGGGTCCGCTCGACCTCCTGCCCACCGGCGAGGAGCCCGAGCACGCGGTCCTCCCCCGTCATCTGCTCGTAGCCGGTGAACTCGGTCGCCGCGCCCAGCCGGTCGGCCAGCCCGCGGTATGCGCCCGCTCCGCCCCTGCCGGTCTTCTTCGCCTTGGCGTCGGCCTTGGCCCGCTCCCGCTGCTCGGTCATGAGCGTGCGGAAGCCGTCCTCGTCGACGCTCAGCCCCTGCTCGGAGGCCATCTCCAGGGTGAGGTCGATGGGGAAGCCGTAGGTGTCGTGCAGCGCGAACGCTCGGAGCCGGCGAGCCGGGTCGAGCCCGCCTCCTTCGCCCGGGCGACCGCACCGTCGAGGATGCTCGTGCCGCTGGCGAGGGTGCGGCGGAAGGCCTCCTCCTCGGCATACGCGACCTCGCTGATCCGACCCCACTGCTCCTCGAGCTCGGGGTAGGACGCCTTCATGACGTCCTTGCTCACCGGCAGCAGGTGCGGCAGCGCGGGCTCCTCGACCCCGAGCAGCCGCATCGAGCGCACCGCGCGGCGCAGCAGGCGGCGCAGGACATACCCCCGGCCCTCGTTGCCCGGCACCACGCCGTCGCCCATGAGCATGAGCCCGGAGCGCACGTGGTCGGCGACGACGCGGAAGCGCACGTCGTCCTCGTGGTCCTCGCCGTAGGTCCGGCCGGCGAGCTCCTCGGCGCGCTCGATGACCGGGTAGACCTCGTCGATCTCGTAGAGGTTGTCCACGCCCTGCAGCAGGTAGGCGACGCGCTCCAGGCCCATCCCGGTGTCGATGTTCTTGCTCGGCAGCTCGCCGGCGACGTCGAAGTCGGTCTTGGAGCGCACCTCGGTGAGCTCCTCCTGCATGAAGACGAGGTTCCAGATCTCCAGGAAACGGTCCTCGTCGACGACCGGGCCGCCGTCAGGGCCGAACTCCGGGCCGCGGTCGACGTAGATCTCGCTGCACGGGCCGCCCGGCCCGGGGACGCCGGTGTGCCAGTAGTTGTCCTCCAGCCCCCGCTCCTGGATCCGCTCCGGCGGCAGGCCGGCGACGCGCTCCCAGAGCTCGCGCGCCTCGTCGTCGCCCTTGAGCACGGTGACCCAGATGGACTCGGGGTCGAAGCCCAGGCAGCCCTCGTGCTGCGACCCGGTGACGAACTCCCAGGCGTAGGAGATCGCCCCCTCCTTGAAGTAGTCGCCGAAGGAGAAGTTGCCATTCATCTGGAAGAACGTGCCGTGCCGGGTGGTCTTGCCGACCTCCTCGATGTCGAGGGTGCGCACGCACTTCTGCACGCTCGTCGCACGATCCCAGGGCGGGGTCTGCTGACCGGTGAGGTAGGGGATGAAGGGAACCATCCCGGCGACCGTGAACAGCAGCGTCGGGTCCTGGCTGACCAACGAGGCGCTGGGCACCACCGCGTGGCCCTTGCTCTCGAAGAACGACAGCCAGCGGCGGCGGATCTCGGCGGTTTCCATGGTCTCCTCACGAGGCGGATCGGGACTGATCCACTCTAGATCACCGGCGCCACCCGGTATGCCCTCACTCCCCGCCGCGGAGGCGCCCGCGGATGACCCGGCGCAACTCGGCCCAGCGCGGGCCCAGTCGCTCCTCCCAGCCCCGGTTGGTGGGCCGGTAGTAGTCGGCGTCGGCCGCAGCGAGGTCATCGGGGAGGAACTGCTGCTCCCCCACCCCGGCGGGTTCGTCGTGGGTGTAGCGGTAGCCCTCGCCGTGACCGAGCCGCGTGGCCCCGGCATACCCCGTGCCCCGCAGATGAGGCGGGACCGGGCCGCCCTTGCCGGCCCGGACGTCGGCGATCGCGGCGTTGACCGCGGCGTAGGCGGCGTTGGACTTCGGCGCCACGGCGTTGTGCACGACCGCCTGCGCGAGGATGATCCGGGCCTCCGGCATACCGATCTGGGCGACGGCGTGCAGCGCGGCGACCGCGGTCTGCAGCGCCGTCGGGTCGGCCATGCCGACGTCCTCACTGGCCGCGATGACGATGCGGCGGGCGATGAACCGGGGGTCCTCGCCGGCCTCCAGCTGGCGGGCGAGGTAGTGCAGCGCCGCGTCGACGTCGGAGCCGCGCATCGACTTGATGAAGGCGCTGGCGACGTCGTAGTGCTGGTCGCCGGCCCGGTCGTAGCGCACCGCGGCCTGGGCCATCGCCTGCTCGACCTGGGCGAGCGTGATCTCGGTGACCTCGTCCTCGCGCCCGGCGGCCCGCTCGTCCGCGGCGACCCCGGCGGCCGCCTCCAGCGTGGTCAGCGCCCGGCGGGCGTCGCCGCCGGCCATCCGGACCACGTGCTCGGTTGCCTCCTCGCCCAGGGTGTGCGCCCCGGCCAGGCCGCGCTCGTCGGTCAGCGCGCGGGCGACGACGCCGCGCACGTCGTCGTCGTCGAGCGAGGTCAGGGTGACGAGCACCGAGCGGGACAGCAGCGGGGCGATGATCGAGAAGGACGGGTTCTCCGTGGTGGCGGCGACGAGGATGACGGTGCGGTTCTCCACACCGGGCAGCAGCGCGTCCTGCTGGGCCTTGGTGAAGCGGTGGATCTCGTCGAGGAAGAGGACCGTCTGCCGGCCGTGCAGCGAGCGCTCGCGGACCGCCTGGTCCATGACGGCGCGGACGTCCTTGACCCCGGCGGTGACCGCCGAGAGCTCGACGAAGGTGCGGTCGGCGGCGTGCGCGACGAGGTGCGCCAAGGTGGTCTTGCCCGTCCCCGGTGGGCCCCACAGGATCGCCGAGAGCGGGCCGGCCGCTCCCCCACCACCCTCGATGAGCCGCCGCAGCGGTGAGCCGGGCCGCAGCGCCTCCCGCTGACCGACGACCTCCTCCAGCGTGCGAGGCCGCATCCGCACCGCGAGCGGGGCGAGGAGCGCCCCGCCGGCGTCCCCGGCCGCGGCCCCTGCGGTCGCGTCGCTCTGGGCGGAGGTGAACAGGTCGGACACGGATGTCAGGCTAACGCCGTGGACCGACTGACCCGGCACGCCGACCTGCTGGCGCTCTCCGGAGGCGACCCGTGGGTGCGCTGGGCGTTGCCGGACCCGCTCCTGGGTGAGGTGTGGGTGCACGAGGACGTGGCGCTGGTGCAGCGGCTCGGCGAGCGGCCCGGCTTTTGGGTCGCGCCGCTGTCCTCGGGTATGCCTGATGCCGGCGCCGACCCTCGGGAGGGCTCCCGGGTCCGGGCCGCCCTGACCCAGCTGCGCGACGGGGGTCACCTGCGGCGGCTGGCCGCACGGGCGGTGTCGGTGCCGCAGGAGCACGCGGCCGTGGCGCACGAGGTGCTGGACCTCGGCGGCGGGGGCGACTGGGAGTGGATGTGGACGCAGGAGCCACCCGAGGTCGACGTCCGCGAGCGCGACGTCATACCCCTGGACGACGCGGCTGACGCGGCCGAGCTGGAGTCGTTCACGCGTGCCCACAACCCGCGGGTCTGGACCGAGATCGGCACCGGGCGCGTGCACCGGTGGGTCGGGCTGCGCGACCGCTCTGGCGGACTGGTCGCGATCGGCGGGGCGGAGCGCGAGGCAACGGGCATACCCCACCTCGCCGGGATCGTCACCGCCACCGACCGTCGCGGCGCCGGGCTCGCGCGGGTCGTCAGCGCCGCGCTGACGCGGTGGGCGGTGGCCGAGCACGGCGTCTGCACGCTCGGCGTCTTCAGCGACAACGACGCCGCCCGGCGACTGTATGCGCGGATCGGCTATCGCACCGCCCGCGCCTGGCACTCACGCATGCTCGCCCGGAGCGACTGACCCATGACGCCCAGTGGCCACTCCGGTGACCCGAGAGGCCGCTGACGTGCCCCGGAGTGGGCCACTCGACATTTGGGCCTGGAGACCTCGCCCTGCTCAGGGGTGCCTGACGCCCACGACGCGGGTGACGATCTCGTCGACGGACTCCTCGGCGGTGATGCGCTCCTCCTCGACGAAAGGCAGCGGCTGCCAGCCGTGGTGCCATCCGGCCATCGCCTCGACCCCGAACTCCCTGGCCTGCGGCCTGGTCGCGTGCCGGCGCACCGTCTCCTTGAAGGTGAGGTCGAAGGCGAAGAACCGGGCGTTCCCGGCGAGCGTGGCCGACCGCTGGAGCATCGGCCCGTAGGTCGTGGCATCGAGAATGCCGTCGAGCACGACGTGGTGCCCGCGGTGGAGGCAATGACGGGCGGCGACCTCGGGCATCTCGGCGTGCGCCGTGCCCTCACCGGTCCGCTCGCGATAGACGACCCGCCGGACGTGGTCCTGCTGGAGGATCGCCGTCGGGGGCGGTGCGAGTAGCTCCTGGAGCCGACGCGCCACCGTGCTCTTCCCTGACCCGGAGTTGCCGCGGACCACGATGAGCATGATCGCCACCGTCGCGGCGACGGGTCGGCCCCTTCCCTTGACAATCGTACATGTGTTCGATACCTTGAGGGTAGAAAATAGAGACCTCCGGAGGGGGTGGGGGACGTGGATGGCAGCCCGAGCAGCCAGGTGGAGCCGGCGAGGGTGGACGAGATCCGGGCGCTCACCGGGCGCCTCGCCATGGCACGGCCGGACTGCGGCGACGCCGAGCGACTGGAGCTCGTGCGGGCGCTGGAGGACCTCACCCGGTCCGCCGCTGCCGCGCACGCCGTGCTGAGCGACGAGTTCGACCGCTCGCAGCGAGCCCGGCAGGAGGCGGAGGGCGTCCCGGCTGCCCGCGTCGGCACCGGCGTGGCCGACGACCTGGCTCTCGCCGGCAAGGTGTCCCCCGCGCGGTCCTCGAACCGGCTCGCCTGCTCGCGCGCCCTCACCCGGGAGATGCCGCGGACCCTGGCCGCCCTGCGCGAGGGGGTCATCGACGCGCACCAGGCCGAGGTCGTCACGCGCGCCACCGCCTGCCTCTCCGTGGAGGACCGCTCCCTCGTCGACGAGCGCCTGGCCGGTCGACTCTGCGGGTTGTCCACCAAGCAGCTCCGCGACGCCGTGACCGCCCTGGTCTACGACCTCGACCCGCAGGCCCACGTGCGTCGCGCCGCCCGGGCCGCGGAGGACGCCTACGTCGCGATGCGTCCGGCACCGGACGTCATGTGCGTCATCTCCGCGATGCTCCCCGCCGCCCAGGGCGTGGCCGTGTATGCCGCCCTCAAGAAGCACGCGGAGGGCCTGCGAGCCTCCGGTGACCCTCGCAGCCAGGGCAAGATCATGGCTGACACCCTCTATGCCAACGTCACCGGGCGCGACCCCGTCACCCTGCCGGACATCGACCTCAGCCTCGTCATGACGGATGCCTCGCTGATGGCGGGCGACACCGTCGCGGCCTTCCTCGACGGCTACGGGCCCGTCCCGGCGCAGAGCGCCCGGGACCTGATGACGCCTCGCCGCGCTGTCGACACCGGAAAGCTGGCCTCGACAGCGGATCCCGCCCACGGGGTACCGAGCTCTTCGGCAGAGGCGGAGCCCCAGACGCCAGCCGCCCGTGAGACCAGCTCTGCGGACCGGGCCGGCACCGGGGGCAGCGGAGGCACTGCCGAGTGCCCTGCGGGGGCGCGCTGCGTCCGCTGGGCCTGCGGCCTGTCGCACGGTCCGGCGGTGCCGCCTCGCCCAGCGACAGGATCAGCCACCGGCGCCTGGCCCGCCCCAGATCCGGACGACCTCCACGAGGCGCGCGTCTTCGTCCGGCGGCTGTACGCCGACCCGGTCACCGGCGAGGTCTTCGCCCGCGACTCACGCCGACGCTTCTTCAGCGCCGCCCAGCGCGCTCTGGTGGTCAGCCGCGACCGCTACTGCCGGACCCCGTGGTGCGGGGCTCCGATCCGGCACATCGACCACCGGGTCCGGCACCGTGACGGCGGGCGCACCAGCCCGGGCAACGCCCAAGGACTGTGCCAGCGCTGCAACCAGGGCCGAGAACGCCCCCGGCAGACCGCCGTGCCGCCCTCGCTCTACCTGCGGGCAAGCGCGGTCCTGCCCGGAGCGCGAGACGTCGGCTGCCCGCCGACCAGGGGTCCCGCTCAAACCGCTGGCACCTGCGAGACGGCGCTCGCCCCTGCAGCCGACAGACCGCCGGTCGGGCTCGGTCCTCCCGTGGTGCGACAACCCGGCGCCGGCACAGGAGCCGCCTGACTCCCGCCTCGACCTCCCCGGTCACACACGTAGACCGTGCCGGGGAGGCCGATGCGGGTGACGAGCGCGCGACCGCGACCGCCGTAAGCACCACGGAGGAGGCCGATGCCCGTTCGAATGCGCTACTGCGTGGCGTCGGCGGTCGCCAAGCCCTGCGCGTCCGGGCCCGGCTCGGCCTTCGGCTCGGGACGGGCGTCCACGCCCGCCTCCTTGCGCTGCTCGGGCGTGATCGGGGCGGGGGCCGCGGTCAGCGGGTCGAAGCCGCCGCCGGACTTGGGGAAGGCGATGACGTCGCGGATCGAGTCGGTGCCGGCCAGCAGCGCCACGATCCGGTCCCAGCCGAAGGCGATGCCGCCGTGCGGGGGCGCGCCGTACTTGAACGCCTCGAGCAGGAAGCCGAACTTCTCCTCCGCCTGCTCGGCCGAGAGCCCCATGATCGAGAAGACTCGCTCCTGCACGTCCCGCCGGTGGATACGGATCGACCCGCCACCGATCTCGTTGCCGTTGCACACGAGGTCGTAGGCGTAGGCCAGCGCGGACCCGGGGTCGGACTCCAGCGTGTCGAGGAACTCCGCCTTGGGCGAGGTGAAGGCGTGGTGCACCGCCGTCCAGGCGCCACCACCGACGGCCACGTCGCCCGCGGCCACGGCCTCGGAGGCGGGCTCGAAGAGCGGCGCGTCGACCACCCACAGGAAGCTCCAAACGCTCTCGTCGATGAGGTCGCACCGCTGCGCGATCTCCTGCCGCGCCGCCCCGAGCAGCGCCCGCGACGACTTCGTGCCGCCGGCGGCGAAGAAGACGCAGTCGCCCGGCTGCGCGCCGACGTGCGCCGCCAGCCCGTCGCGCTCGGCGTCGGAGAGGTTCTTGGCGACCGGGCCGCCCAACGAGCCGTCCTCGCCGACGGTGACGTAAGCCAGGCCCTTGGCGCCGCGCTGCTTGGCCCACTCCTGCCAGGCGTCGAACTGACGCCGCGGCTGGCTGCCGCCGCCGGGCATGACGACGGCGCGACGTAGTCGGCCTGGAACACCCGGAACGAGGTGTCCGCGAAGTAGTCGGTGCACTCGGTGAGCTCCACCTCGAAGCGCAGGTCCGGCTTGTCCGAGCCGTAGCGGCGCATGGCCTCGGCATACGTCATCCGCGGTAAGGGCGTGCTCAGCTCGACCCCGATGGTGCGCCACACGGCGGCGGCGATCGCCTCGCCGAGCTCGATGACGTCGTCCTGCTCGACGAAGCTCATCTCGACGTCGAGCTGGGTGAACTCCGGCTGGCGGTCGGCGCGGAAGTCCTCGTCGCGGTAGCACCGCGCGATCTGGTAGTAGCGCTCCATCCCGGCGACCATGAGCAGCTGCTTGAACAGCTGCGGGCTCTGCGGCAGGGCGTACCAGCTGCCCGGCTGGAGCCGCGCGGGCACGAGGAAGTCACGCGCGCCCTCCGGGGTGGACCGGGTGAGCGTCGGGGTCTCGACCTCGACGAAGTCACGCTCGGCGAGCAGCGTGCGGGCGGCGGCGTTGACCTTCGACCTCAACCTGAGGTTCTGCCCGGCGGCCCCGGCTCCCGGACGGCGCAGGTCGAGGTAGCGGTGACGAAGCCGCGCCTCCTCGCCCACGCTGACCCGCTCGTCGATCTGGAAGGGCAGCGGGGCGGCCTCGCTCAGCACCTCGATCTCGCTGGCGACGACGTCCACTCCCCCGGTCGCGAGCTCGGGGTTGACGTCCTTGTCGGCCCGGGCGGTGACCTCACCGGTGACCTGGACGCAGTACTCGCTGCGCAGGTCGTGGGCGGTGCCGGTCAGCACCTCGTCGCGGGCCACGACCTGGACGACGCCGCTGGCGTCGCGCAGGTCGATGAAGGCGACGCCGCCGTGGTCGCGTCGCCGGGCGACCCAGCCGGTGAGGGTCACGGTGGTGCCGACGTGCTCGGGCCGCAGGGTGCCGGCCTCGTGGGTGCGAAGCATGATCTCTCTCCTCTCGGCGCGGACCGCCGGAGCAGGAGGGGGAGACCACCGCCCGGCGATGCCGCTGTGGGCAGCCCGGGAGGTGTGGGCGGGGGCCAGGTCGCGGTGCCACCACACCTTCGCCGCACGGGGGACCCGCGTGGCGTCTCTCGTCGGTGTCGCCGGACGCGCGGCGCCGCGGATGGTCCCGCGCGACCGGCACAGGTATACCGTCCGCGCGCGGCCGGCGGGTCGTCACGCCGCCCCGGGCACGGGAGCAAGTCTACGGCCGCGCCGACCGACATCGCGACGGGATCCAGCGGCGCCGCCATAGCTCGACAGGACGCCCGCACCCTGTCGTGACACAGTGACGGGATGCCGAGGGACGCCCGTGAGGTCGCGGAGGACGCGGAGTCGCGCATCACCCGTGCGGGGTCGTGTGGTCGCCGTCGCCTGCCTCTGAGGCCGTTGCTGAGCATCGTCGTCGTCGGGCTCTGGTCCGCGATGGTCATCGCGAGCCTCGCGGGCGGCTGGCAGCTCGTCGGTCAGTCATCGGCGGTCCGGGACGTCGCCGACGGTCGGATCACCAGCTACGCCCTCGTGGAGTCGAGGCCGGACATCTCCGGCGCGGGAGGGTGGTGGACAGACCCGCGGTCCGAAATAGTCGATGCCAACGGTTCCCAGGACAGCGATGTCGAGCTGATCTACACGCTCGCCGATGGACGGCCACGCATCGCCGTTCCTGGTCACGTGGATCCCACCCCCACGATGTGGGGCACCTGGTCGGAGCAGGAGCTGGCCTGGATCCAGCAGGAGTTCGTCGAGAGCCAGATCCCCGCAGGCACCGTGAACCTCGACCTCGGCCGGACGGAACGGGTTCACACCGTTCTCGCTCTGGTGCTGGCGGGCGGCATGCTGGCACTCGTGGTGGCGGGGCCTGTCCCCCGGCACGGGAACCGCTGGTTCTGGTTCTGGCTGATCGGCATGCCGGGCGGGCTCGGGGTGGTGGCGTATGCCATCTGGGAACTCGGCGGGTGGCGCGACCACCGCGCCCCGCCACCGGAGCGTCGCTCGGGCGGCGGCTACGGGTTTCTTCTCCTCCTGCTCTGGGGGATGCTCGGCGTCATCGGCTGGCAGCTGCTGACCGGGCTGCTCGGCGCCACCGTCATACCCCTCTGAGCACCGCGTCGGTGTGCCCGCCCGCCGCGGCCGATTCAACCCCGCTCGAGCCGGCGCGCGAGCGCCAGCACGGACAGCATGAGCGGTCCGTTGTGCACCTGGCCGCCGAGCACCGCGCGCACCGCGTCGGCGAGGGTGACCCAGCCGCTGGGCATACCGGCCTCCTCACCCTCGCGGGCGTGCCGCTCCCCCACCGGCACGTCCGACAGGCCGGTGGCGACGAAGGTGTGGATCGTCTCGTCGAGCCCGCCCGGTGACGGCGTGAAGGACACCAGCGGTTCCCAGTGCTCGGCCCGCAGGTCCGCCTCCTCGGCGAGCTCACGCCGCGCGGCCTCCTCCGGCGGCTCGCCCTCGACGTCGAGCAGCCCGGCGGGGATCTCCCAGTCCTCGGTGCCGATCGGGTGGCGGTACTGGCGGATGACGAAGATCTCCGGCGCGCCCCGGTCCTCGCGCACGGCCAGGACGGCCACGGCGCCGGTGTGGTGGACGTACTCCCGCGTCGCGGGGCCGTCGTCCAGCTCGACCTCGTCGCGGTGGACGTTCCAGACGGCGCCCCTCATGGCGACCTCCGAGCGCCGCACCGCACGCCGGCCCGGCCGGTCGCGCAACTCGTCCGGGCCGAGCCGCGGCGCGTCGAGCGTCATGCGCCCGGCAGCTCGTGCTGGTGCTGCCGACCCTCGACCTCGACGAGCCGCTGGCTGCGCTGCGCCTCGAGCGCTGCGGCCACGAGCCCGGCGAAGAGCGGGTGCGCGTGGTCGGGCCGCGACTTGAACTCCGGGTGCGCCTGGGTCGCGACGTAGTAGGGGTGCGTCTCGCGGTCCAGCTCGACGAACTCGACGAGGGTGCCGTCCGGGGACAACCCGCTGAAGACCAGGCCCGCCGCGGCGAGCTGCTCGCGATAGCCGTTGTTGACCTCATAGCGGTGCCGGTGCCGCTCGGTCACCTCGGTCTGGCCGTAGGCCTCGGCCACGACCGAGCCCTCGGTGAGCACCGCGGGGTAGGACCCCAGACGCATCGTGCCGCCGAGGTCACCGGCCCCCTCGACGAAGGACTTCTGCTCCTCCATCGTGGCGATCACCGGCGCCGGGCTGTCCGGGTCGAACTCGGTGGAGCTGGCGCCCTCGATCCCGGCGACGTGCCGGGCGTGCTCGATGACCATCGCCTGCAGCCCCAGGCAGATGCCCAGCGTCGGCACCTGCCGCTCCCGCGCCCACCGCAGCGCCCCGATCTTGCCCTCGATGCCGCGGACCCCGAAGCCGCCCGGCACGAGGATCGCGTCGACCCCGCCGAGCGCCTTGGCAGCCCCGGCCTCCGTGCGGCACTCGTCCGAGGCCACCCACCGGATGTCCACCTTCGCGTCGTGCCGGAAGCCGCCGGCCCGCATGGCCTCGGTGACCGAGAGGTAGGCGTCGGGCAGGTCGACGTACTTGCCGACCAGCGCGATCTGCACCCGGTGCTCCGGCTCGTGCACCCGCTCCAGCAGTGCGTCCCAGGCCGACCAGTCGACGTCCCGGAAGGGCAGGCCCAGGTGACGCACGACATACGCGTCGAGCATCTCCGAGTGCAGCACCTTGGGGATGTCGTAGATCGACGGGGCGTCGACCGCCGCCGCCACCGCGTCGGAGTCGACGTCGCACATCATCGAGATCTTGCGCTTGATGCCGGCCGGGATCTCCCGGTCGGCGCGCAGCACCAGCGCGTCCGGGGTGATGCCGACCTGGCGCAGGGCGGCGACCGAGTGCTGGGTCGGCTTGGTCTTCAGCTCGCCGCTCGGCGCGAGGTAGGGCACGAGCGAGACGTGCAGGAAGAACACGTTGCCGCGGCCGACGTCGTGCCGCACCTGGCGCGCGGCCTCGAGGAAGGGCAGCGACTCGATGTCGCCGACGGTGCCGCCGACCTCGGTGATGATGATGTCCGGGCGCTCCTCCTCGGGCCGCTCGGCGGCGGCGCGCATCCTCGCCTTGATCTCGTTGGTGATGTGCGGGATGACCTGCACCGTGTCCCCGAGGTAGTCGCCGCGGCGCTCCTTGGCGATGACGTCGTTGTAGATCTGCCCGGTGGTGACGTTGGAGCGGCCCCACAGGTCGGTGTTGAGGAAACGCTCGTAGTGGCCGATGTCGAGGTCGCACTCGGCGCCGTCCTCGGTGACGAAGACCTCGCCGTGCTGGAACGGGTTCATCGTGCCCGGGTCGACGTTGATGTAGGGGTCTAGCTTCTGCATCGTCACCCGCAGCCCCCGGCTGCGGAGCAGGAATCCCAGGCTGGAAGCCGTCAGTCCCTTCCCGAGCGAGGAGGCGACGCCTCCGGTCACAAAGATGTGCTTCGTCGTCGTCTCCGCCACGGGCTTGCAGTCTACGTGACGGCTCCGACGCCCGGCGCAGGGGTGCGCCCGCGGCGTGGCGCCGTTCCGGGCGCGCCATCTGGCCGTCGGCTGGGCGGCCGGGCCTGTGGCGGGTCACTCCCCCGTCGTGCTCCCCACGACCCGTCGGTATGCCTGCAGCACCGCGGTCAGCGCGTCCTGCTCCGTGGGCAGCCGGGCGGCGCGCTCCCGGGAGCAATCGTTCAGCGTGGTCCGGGCAGCCGGGTCCGCGAGCAGGCTGCCGACCGCGGCGGCGAGCCGGTCGGCGAGCTCGTCGCCGCCGTCCTCCCCCGGGACCAGCAGGCCCGCTTCGTCCAGCAGCGCTGCCG
Source organism: Serinicoccus sp. CUA-874 (assembly GCF_001942225.1). Lineage (NCBI taxonomy): Bacteria > Bacillati > Actinomycetota > Actinomycetes > Micrococcales > Ornithinimicrobiaceae > Serinicoccus > Serinicoccus sp. CUA-874. Next base: position 64,542 of record NZ_MKJZ01000005.1, read on the forward strand.
TCCCGCCGACGTCGGTGGCCACGACGGGAGCACCCGCGGCCAGCGCCTCCTGGAGCACGAGCGGCTGACCCTCCCAGCGAGCCGCCGAGACCACCACGTCGGCGCCGGCCAGCAGCCGGGGCACGTCGTCGCGCCGCCCCAGGAAGCGCACCTCGCCCGGTCCGGCGGCGGCCTGGGCCCGCAGCGAGGCCTCCAGCGGCCCGTCGCCGACGACCACGAGCACCGGCCGCGGCGACGGCGGTGCGCCGCGGGTGACGAGCAGGTGGTGTGCGCGGATCACCGCCTCGACGCGCTTCTGCTCGGCCAGCCGTCCGGCGGTGAGGACGAGCGGGACCGCCCCGGCCAGCCCGAGCTCGGCCCGCAGCGTCCCGGCCGCTGCCTGGCGGGTCCGGTCGTCGGCCACTGCCGCGGCGCCGGACGGCACGACCGCCGCGGAGACGGCCCGCGCGCCACGTCGACGTGCCCGGTCTGCGAGGTCGTCGGACACGGTGAGCACGAGGTCGGCACGGTGGCAGACGATCCGCTCGAGAACCTCGTAGACCGCGGCGGCGCCCCGCCCCGGAGGTGGTGCGTTGTGCGAGGTCACGACGAGCGGCGGGTGCGGGCTGAGGTGCCGGTGCGGGTCGGGCCCCGGGTGCAGGTTCGGGCGCGGCTGCCGCCCCAGCCCCGCGAGGGCGAGGGCCGCCCCGGCGCGCACGCCGTGGGCATGCGCGACGTCGGCACCGCGGAGGACCCGGCGCAGCGCCCGCTGGGCGGACCGGACCTGGGCCGGCCGCGTCGTGCCGACCTCGACCTCGAGGACCCGCGCCCCCGACCCGCCCATGTCGAAGGCCTCGGCGACGGACGCCGGGCAGGCCACGACCACGTCGTGCCCCTCGGTGACGAGACCGTCGGCGAGCTGGCGCACGTGGCGGCCGACGCCGCCGGCGACGAGCGAGGTCGCGAGCAGGATGCGCACGTCACCCACCCGCCCGGGAGCCGGCGCGCCGCGCGAGGACACCGTCGCGCACGAGGGCCCCGGTCTCCCGATCGAGCAGCGCCACCGCCACGGCCACGCCCGCCATCGCCAGCACGCCTCGCACCGTTCCCCACGCCAGCGCGTCCCCCATCGTCGAGGCCTGCACCGGGAGCAGCTCGGCCAGCACCACCCCCAGGACCGCACCCGCGAGCGCCACGGCGCTCGTGCGTGCCAGCCCGGCGAGGGCCGGTCTCCCCCAGGCGCGGCGGGTGAGCACCAGCAGCGCGGCGCCGGACACCAGCATCCCGGCCGACGACGCCAGCGCCAGCAGCAGCAGGACGTCGCCGACACCCCCAGCGGCGGCCGGCCCGGCGAGCGCGATCCCTCCGGCGGCGGCCGCCAGCCAGCCGCCGCCGGCCCCGGCGGCGGCCCACCACGGCCGGTCGACGGCATACAACGACCGCGTGAGCAGGGCCACGAGCCCGAAGCCGAGCAGGCCAGGGGCCAGGCCTGCCAGCGTGGCGGGCAGCGCCTCCAGGGCCGCACGCCCCGCCCCATCGGCACCGCGGTCGAGCGCGAGGAAGACCGCACCCACCTCCGCGCGTGCGGCCACCAGCGCCGCGCCGCCGGCGAGGGCGCTCACCACGAGGGCCCGCGCGGTGCGCCGCAGCGTGCCGCGCGCCTGCTCGCGGTCTCCCGCCAGGCGGGGGAAGGCCGCGGTGGCCAGCGGCACGACGAGCACCGCGTAGGGCAGGAGGTAGACGGTCTGGGCATACGTCCACACCGGGACGGCCCCGACCCCGACGCTGTTGCCGACCACGAGCACGACGACGGTGAAGACCTGCTGCGCCCCGACGGTGAGCAGCCCGGCGACCGCCAGCGAGCCGGCGACCCGTCCCGAGCCCGCCGGGAAGCGCAGCGTCGGTCGCCACCGGACCCCGAGCCGCGAGGCGGGCAGGAGCAGCGGCAGGCTCAGCGCCGCGACCCCGAGCGTGGTGCCCAGGGCCAGGAGCACCAGACCGTCGCGCGGCAGCTCGGTGAGCGGCATCTGGGCCTCGTAGCGGGCACCGAAGACGAGGTAGGTGGCGATGACCACCGCGCTCGACACCAGCGGGGCCAGGGCGGCCGCGAAGAAGCGTCGGTGCGCCTGCAGCACGCCGGTGAGCACGATGCCGAGGCCGTAGAGGAGGACCTGCGGCGCGAAGAGCAGGAGCATCAGCCGGCCGGCAGCCCGTGCCTCCTCGGCGGAGCACGCCGCTGCCCCACCCGGGGCGTCCAGCAGGGCACCGGCGAGCGGCCCCGCGGCCAGGGCCACCAGCAGCGCCACCGGCAGCAGGACCACGACGGTCCAGCCCAGCAGCGCCGAGGCCGTCCGGTCGGCCAGGTCCTCCTCGCCGCGGTCCAGGTGCCGGGCCACCAGCGGCACGGCCACGGCGGCGAGCGCCCCGCCGGCCGCGATCTCGAAGAGGACGTTGGGGATCTGGTTGACGGTCGTGTAGACCTGGCCGACGCAGGTGCTCCCGACGCTGCTGGAGAAGGCGAACCAGCGGGCCACCCCGACCACCCGGGAGAGCAGCGTGACGACCGCGACGAGCCCGGCCGCGGCGAGGAGACCCTGCCCGCCGAGCCGGGTGCTCGGGGACGGGCTCACCGACGACCCCAGGCGTCCAGCTCCCGCAGGCCGGGGTCGCCTCGATGACCCGGGTGAAGCTCACCCGCTCGCTCAGCAGCGTCAGGCCGGCCACGCCGGCCAGGCACGCCCACCGACCGCCGGGAGGCAGAGCCTGTGCCGCCGCCGCGCCGAGCGCCGCCCCGAGGGCGTTGGCCCCGGTGTCACCGAGCATGGTGCGGGCACGCAGGTCGTCGGGCAGCAGCGTCGCCGTGGCTCCGAGCACCGCGGCGGCAGGCGGTCGGCGGGCCAGCGGGACGGCGGCGAGCACTCCGACCTTGAGCGCCCGCCCCGGACGAAGGTCGAAGAGGTTGGCGAGGTTCGCGGCACCGGCGACGAGCCCCGCGGTCGCGACGCCCGCACCCACGCTCCGGCGCGAGGTATGCCGGTCGGTCGCCGCCGCGGCCACCGTCCCGGCGGCACCGAGCACCGCGATCTTCAGGACCCCCGTGGTCACCTCGCCCCGCCGCAGGGCCCCGAGGTGGCCGCGCAGGCCCTTGACGTCCGTCCGCCCGTCCAGGTCGTCCAGGGCCCCGCGCCCGCGGCGAGCAAGACGGCGGCTGCCACCGGCGGATCGAGGACCACCAGGGGAGCCGCGACCCCGACCGACAGTGCCACCCCCTCGATCAGGGTGACCTCGTCCCCGCGGTGGTTGCGCCGCAGCCATCGGCGGCCGCCGCCGGGGAGCAGACCCCGCTCGTCGGCGCGCACCACGGCGGCGCTGAGCGCGGCGGCCGTCAGGCCGACGAGAGCGCCCGAGAGCATCGTCCGAGCAGGAGGGGTCACGGGGCGGTCGTGACGGCGGGGTCCTCCGGCGCCGGCACGGGTTCGGTGGCAGGGGGCTCCTGCCCCGCGCCGGGGGCGGACGTGAGCCGGAGCGGCGGCGGTGCGGGGACCGGCGCCTGGGCACCCTCCCCCAGCCCGTAGTGCCCGGACTCCCCCTGCATCTCCCAGGCGAGGGCGAGCACGGCCGCGGCCCGCCCGCTGGCTCCCTCGAGGTCGTCGACCGTGGACACCTCGTCGCGCAGCGACCCGTCCTCGCGGATCGCGGTGACCAGGCCGTCCTGGCCACCGCCCTGCGCCAGCGCGCCCGACTCGGTCCCGGCCGCGGCGACGGCGAGCGGCAGCTCGAGCGAGGCCAGACCGGACACGAGCTCCTCGCGCAGCTCCAACCGGGGCTCGGCCCCGTCGTCGTCGGGGTCCAGCTCCTGGGCGCTCAGACCACCGCCCAGCACGAGGACCACCTCCGGGGGACGGCGGTCGGTCACCGGCGCCTGGGCGTCCTGCCAGGTGAGCTCCAGCCAGCCCTCGTCCTCCAGGCGTTCCCCCGCAGCCAGCCAGGCCCCCACCTCGCCCTGCGCGTCGGCACCCGCCAGGGTCGCGGCCAGCACCGTCCCTGGGCCGGCGCCATCCCCGTCGTCGGCCTCCGGCAACGCCAGCCGTGACCCGAGCTCCCCGAGCACCTCGGGGTCGGTGTCGCCGCTCTCGAAGGACGGGTCCACCTCGGCCTGCAGCGCCAGGGTGCCGCCCGCGTCGGTCACCCGGTCCTCGAGCAGGGCGACGTGGTTGCGGTCCACCCCGGGCAGGAGCACGATCGCCACCCGGGTGCCGTTGAGGGTGCCGGCGACACCGCGCGGGCTCAGCAGGTCGACCGCCTCGTCCTTGGCCTCGGCCTGCTGAGACCGCACGTCGAGCTCGCTGCGCAGCTCGGTGCGCTCGGTGCGCAGCTCGGCCACCTCGTCGTCGAGCCGCTCCGAGATCCCCTCGCGCAACGGTCCGGCCCCGAGGACGATCCCGATCGCCAGCGCGATGAAGACGGCGACCAGCGACACCAGGTGGTAACGGAAGTCGACCACGTTCAGAACAACCCCTCGATCCAGGCCCAGACGTCGTCCCATCGTACGGCCAGCACGCCGAGCAGAGCCCGGCCTCCGGGAGTGACCGCGAGGGCCACGAGCAGGGCGAGCAGGCCGGCCAGGACCAGCCAGACCAGGGAGACGGTCGGGACGCGGGAGCGGTAGAGCAGGCTCACCCCCTTGGCGTCGACCAGCTTGCTCCCGACCCGCAGCCGGGTGAGGAAGGTGCTGGCCATCCCCTGCCTGCCCTTGTCCAGGAACTCGACGAGGGTGGCGTGGGTGCCCACGGCGACGATGAGCTCGGCGCCGAGCTCGTCGGCGATGAGCATCGCGATGTCCTCGCTGGTGCCCGGCGAGGGCAGCACCACCGCGTCGGTCACCCCGAGGGCCTCCACCCGCTCCAGGCCGGGGGCCCGCCCGTCGCGGTAGGCGTGCACGACGAGCTCGGCCCCGCTCGTGAGCGCGGCGTCGGAGACCGAGTCCATGTCGCCGACGACGAGGTCCGGGCGGTGCCCCATCTCCAGCAGCGCGTCCGCGCCCCCGTCGACCCCGATGAGCACGGGGCGGGCCTCGCGCAGGAAGGGGCGCAACGTCTGGAGGTCCTCCTTGTAGTGGTAGCCGCGCACGACCACCAGGGCATACCGTCCGCTGAAGTCGGTGCGCAGCGGTGGGACGCCGATGCCGTCGAGCAGCAGCTCGCGCTCGGCGCGGACGTACTCCATCGTGTTGTGCGAGAAGGCCTCGATCTGCTCGGACAGGTTGCCCCGCGCCCGCTCCCGGCGCAGCGCGACCTGCTCCCCGGTCAGACGGGTGGCCTCTGCCACGACGACGCCGTCGACCCGGACCTGGTCCCCGACGACGGTGGCGTGCGAGCCCTCGGCGAGAGCCATGACGTCGGGCCCGGCAGCGTCGAGCAGCGGTATGCCGGCGTCCAGCAGGATCTGCGGGCCCATGTTGGGGTAGGCGCCGGTCGTGGACTCCGCGGCGTTGACCACGGCCGCGGGGCGGCAGGTGACGAGCGCGTTGGCGCTCACCTGGTCCAGGTCGGCGTGGTCGATGACGGCGACGTCCCCGGCCTGGAGGCGGGCGGTCAAGCGCTTGGTCCGTGCGTCCACCCGCAGGGTCCCGGACCGCGGCGTGGCCGGGTCGGGGTCCCGGGAGCGGCGGGGGCTCACCGCGCGTCCACGGCGCCGCGCTGTTCGAGCAGCTCGCGGGCGTGCTCCAGTGCGGCTCCGGAGTCCGCGACCCCGCCCAGCATGCGGGCCAGCTCGGCCTCCCGCTCGGCACCGTCCACGACCACGACACCGCTGCGCGTGACCTGCCCGTCGGTGCTCTTGCGCACGACGAGGTGCTGGTCGGCATGGGCGGCCACCTGGCCCAGGTGGGTGACCACCACCACCTGGGCCTGCCGGGCCAGCCGGGCGAGCCGGGCCCCGAGGTCGAGGGCGGCGGCACCACCCACCCCGGCGTCCACCTCGTCGAAGACGAAGGTGGGGGCGGCCCCGGCCCCGCACACCAGCTCCAGGGCCAGCATGACCCGGGACAGCTCACCGCCGGAGGCCGCGCGGGTCACCGAGCGGGACGGGGCGCCCGGGTTGGCCGCGAGCCGGATCTCGACGGCGTCGAGGCCGTGCCGCCAGGCCCGGACCCGGCGACCGTCGGGGAGCTCGACGTCGGCAGCCCCGGCCTCGGTCGTGGCCTCGTCCTGCCCGTCGTCCCCGACGTCCTGGTGAGCGACGTCGACGAGCACCGTCGCCGACCCCATGGCCAGGTGCGACAGCTCCTCGGTGACCGCAGCCCCGACCCGCTCGCCCGTCTCGCGACGCAGCGCGCCGAGCTCGAGACCGGTCCGCGCGACCTCGGTGCGCAGCTGCTCCCGGCGGGTGCGCAGGTCGGCGAGGTCGTCGTCGGAGACGTCGATGGCCGCCAGCTCCAGGGCCGCCTCGCGTGCGAAGTCGAGCACCTCCTGCGTCGAGGAGCCGTAGCGGCGCAGCAGACCGGTCAGCTCGGCGCGCCGGGCGTGCACGGCGTCGAGCCGGCCGGGATCCACCTCCACCCCGGAGCCGTAGGCGGCCAGGTCCGGGGCCAGGTCGGTGGCGAGGTAGGCCACCTCGCGGACCCGGACCAGGAGGTCGGCGAGCTGCTCGTCGTGCTCGGCCGCCGGGGCGAGGGCGTCGGTGGCAGCGGCCAGCAGCGAGGAGACCGAGGGCACGTCGGCCGCGCCGCTGGCGGGATCGGCGCCGACGAGCGCTTCGTGCGCCTCCTGGGCGGCGCGGCGCAGGTCCTCGGCATGGGTCAGCCGGTCGGCCTCGCCGCGCAGCGACTCGTCCTCGCCGGGCTGCGGGTCGATCTGCTCGATCTCCTCCAGCGCGCGGCGCAGCGCGCCCACCCGCAGCGAGCGCTCGGTCGAGGTGCGGCTGAGCTCCTGCAGCCGGCGGTGGCTCTCCTGCCACTCCTCCCACGCCTGGGCATACCGCTGACCGGCGGCGGCGAGCGTCGGACCTCCGGCGGCATCCAGGAGCAGCCGGTGCTGGTCGGCGTCGCGCAGCCGCCACTGGTCGGCCTGGCCGTGCACCGCCACCAGGTGCTCACCGACCTCGGTGAGCACCGAGACCGGGGCGCTGCGACCACCGACGCTGGCCCGCGACCGCCCCTCGGCCGCGACCGACCGCACCAGGATGAGCCCGTCGGTGGCGTCCCCGCCGGCCTCGACGACCCGCCGGGCCGCCGGATGGTCCTGGGCCACGTCGACCTCGCCCTCCACGACCGCCCGCGCCGCACCGGCACGGACCATGCCTGCGTCGGCCCGGTCCCCCAGCAGCAGCCCGAGGCCGCTCACGACCATCGTCTTGCCGGCGCCGGTCTCCCCCGTGATGACGTTGAGACCGGGCGCGAGCTCGAGCTCGGCCTCCTCGATGACCCCCAGCTGCTGGATACGGATGCGACGCACCGTCACGAGCGGCCCCCGTGCTGGCCGCCTGCCGGCCCACGCCACCCGGAGACGGGCAGCGCGAACTTCGCGACCAGCCGGTCGGTGAACGGCTCCGTCCCGAGCCGCGCGAGACGCACCGGGGTCGCCGAGCGCCGCACCTCGATGCGGGCACCGGGGGGCAGCTCGACGGTTCGCCTGCCGTCGCACCACATCACGCCCGTCACATGGCTGTGCGGCACGACCTCGACCGCCAGATGGGCCTCCGGGCTGAGCACGACGGGGCGGGCGAACAGGGCGTGCGCGGAGATCGGGACGACCAGCAACGCCTCGACGTCCGGCCACACCACCGGCCCGCCGCCGGAGAAGGCATACGCGGTGGAGCCCGTCGGCGTCGCCATGACGACGCCGTCGCAACCCCAGGTCGACAGCGGCCGGCCGTCCACCTCCACGGCGAGCTCGAGCATCCGCTCGCGGGACGACTTCTCCACGCTGGCCTCGTTGAGCGCCCAGTTGTGGCAGACGACACGGCCGTCGTGGAGGACGTCGACCTCGAGGGTCATCCGCTCCTCGACGTGGTAGTCGCGCGCGGCGATCCGCTCGATGATCGCGTCGATGTCGTCCTTCTCCGCCTCGGCGAGGAAGCCCACGCGCCCCAGGTTGACCCCGAGCAGCGGCGTGCCCGCCGGTCGGGCGATCTCTGCCCCTCGCAGGATCGTGCCGTCACCGCCGAAGACCACGACGAGCTCGCACCCGGTGGCATCGACGTGCGGCGGCACCGGGCTCTTCAGCGCGACCACCTCGGTGTCGGTGACGACCTGGTGGGTGGGATCGGCCTCGGGGACGGTCTCCACCTCGATGCCGTGCTCCGCGAGCCGCTGCGCGAAGACGCCCGCGAGCTCGGGCATGTCCGAGCGGGTGGGGTGGGTGACCAGCATGATGCGCCGACTCATCCGTCCTCCTGTGCTCGGGTGCGTGCCAGGGCAGCCATCTGCGCGGGCCCGGGTCCGCACCCCATCATGCCTGGTGGAGAGGGGCAGGGCGCGGGGTGGGCGCACCGCCGGAGCCGCCACAGGAACTCCACGTTGCCCGTTCCCCCGCGCAGCGGTGAGCGCAGCAGGTCCTGCGGTGCGAGGCCGTGCTGCCGGGCGTCGGCGTCGAGGCGGAGCAGGACCTGCTCGCGCTGCTGCCACGAGCGGACCACACCGCCCCGCCCGAGCGCCTCGGCGCCGACCTCGAACTGCGGCTTCACCAGCAGCACCAGATCCCCCTCCGGTGCCGCGACGTCGGCGAGGACGGGCAGGACCACGGTCAGCGAGATGAAGGACAGGTCGCCGACGACGAGGTCGAAGGGACCACCCAGGCGCGGCCGGTCGACGTCGCGCACGGAGACCCCGGACCGGTCCTCGACCCGCGGGTCGGCCGCGAGGGCGGAGGCCAGCTGGTCGTGCCCCACGTCGAGCGCAACCACCCTGCCGGCGCCGCGTTCGAGGAGGACCTGCGTGAAGCCACCGGTGGACGCGCCGACGTCCAGGCACCGGCGACCCCTCACCACCAGGTCGGGCCAGGAGTCGAGCGCGTGCGCCAGCTTGACCGCGCCACGTCCGACCCACCCACGCCGGACCCACTCGGCCTCGGTCCCGGTGCCGTCGCCCGCGACCACGATCGCGCTGCCCTCCTGGACCGGGTGGGCCGCCCGCCGGACGGGCTGACCGTCCACCCGGACGAGCCCGTCACGCACGAGCAGCTGCGCCTGGGTGCGGCTCGGCGCCAGGCCACGTGAGACCAGCGCGCGGTCCAGGCGCACGCCCATCGACCGGGGCGTCAACCGGCCTCGGTCCCCGGCGGGGCGGCTGGAGCGGGATCGGTGAGGCGGGCCTGGAGCTCACGGTGGGCCCGTGCGAGGGCCTGCGTCGCGACCTCGTCGTCGGTGCCGTCGAGCGCCTCCTCGAGTCGCCGTAGGGCGGCGTCGACCTCGGCGTCGCCGGTGTCCGGTCGACCCTGCTGGTCCGGGTGCTCGCTCACGAGGTCCTCCAGAGGTCGGTGAGATCCATCATCGTCGCTGCCACGCGGTCCGGCCGACAGGCCGGCGGCGCCGCCTCGGCGTCGTCCCGGGTGGAGACCCCGGTGAGCACGAGCGCGCTCTGCAGCCCGGCCGCGACCGCGCCGCCGATGTCGGTCTCCAGCCGGTCGCCCACCATCAACGTCACACCGGGCGAGGTCCCGAGACGGGACAGCGCCGTGCGGTATGCCGGGGCGTGCGGCTTGCCGACCACCAGCGGCGCCGCCTCCGTCGCGTGCGCCACCGCGGCGATCAGCGACCCGTTGCCCGGAGCCTCGCCGCGCTCGGTGGGGAGCGTCGCGTCGTCGTTGGTGGCGATCCACTCGGCACCGGCGCGGATCGCGTAGGCGGCCTCGGCCAGGTCGATCACGCCGACCTGTGGTCCGTAGCCCTGCACCACGGCCCCGATCTCCGGTGCGCGGCCGGATCCCGCGGCGTGCGCCACGTCCTGCGGGGCGAGGGTCTCGAAGCCGACGGCACCAAGGGCGTCGGCGACACCCGGGCCGCCCACGGCCAGGACGCGGCCGCCCTCCAGCAGCTCGGGACGCCGCTCCCGGAGCACCTCGGCGGCGACCTGCGAGGCGGTCATCACGTCCTCGTCCTCGGCGGTGACCCCCAGGTCCCGCAGCTGCGCAGCGACCTGCTGGGGGGTCCGCGAGGCGTTGTTGGTCATGTAGAGGACGCGCACGCCCGCGGCCCGGGCGTCGGCCAGCGCCTCGACCGCACCCTCGCACGGCTCGTGCGCCCGGTAGACGACCCCGTCGAGGTCGCAGAGCATCCCCTCGATCACGAGCCGGTCGTCCCGTGCGTCGCCGTCGGGCGATCGTCCGCAGCCTGCTCGGACGCACCTGGCTCTGCGGCGGCCGGTGCCGACCCACCCGCACGGGCAGCGTCGGCGGACTCGCCACCGTCACGCCGGCCGGCTGCGTCGACGGTCTCCTCGCCGCCATCGTCGACCTCGTCGTCGCCGAGGTCGACGACCCAGCTCTCCTCCCCCCGCCCGAGCAGCTCGGCGGCGTCGGTCTCACCCAGCGCGTCCACCTCGGCGGCACGGGCATACCACGCCAGCGCCTGCTCCTCGCGCCCGTCGGCCTCCAGGGCTGCCGCGTAGGCGTAGCGCAGCCGCGCCGCCCAGGGCTGCTTCGGGGTGCTTCGCTTCGCGGGCTCCTCCAGCAGCAGCACCGCGGCGGCGTGCTGCCCGAGATCGGCCCGGGCGCCGGCCACGACGATCACCAGCTCCACTTGCTCGGCAGGTCCCAGCTGCGCCGCCTCCGGCGAGGCCGCCAGCTCCAGCGCCCGCTCCGGGCGACCCAGCCCACGCTCGACATCGGCGAGCAGCGGCAGCAGGTGCTGCGACCCGCTCAACCGGCGCGCCGTCCGGAGCTCGGCCAGCGCCTTGGACCACTCACCACGGCGGTAGTGGACCACGCCGAGCGCCTCGCGCACGCCCGCGATGCGCCCCGCCCGACGGGCCGCGGCCTCGGCGTGCGCCAGCGCCCGGTCGAGATCTTCGGCGTCGAGCATCCGGCCCACCATGACCAGGTGGCCACCCACTCCCTCGGCGTTCTCCTTGCTCAGCGTCCGCAGCTCGGAGCGCAGGCTACGATCCAGCCCTCCCGCGTCGGCGTCCTCGGGCAGCGGCGGCTCGGGGACCCGCGGCGGACGGCGGTTGTCGCGTTCGTCCCGTCCGACGTCGTCACGGGAGCCACCCCGGCCACGGACGGGAGCCCCCCTGTCGCGGTCCCGGTCCGAGCCGCCTCGACCCGCACGCCGGCGATCGTCGTTCACGTCCAGTCCTCTCGGTCAGCTGGTGTCCGGACCAGTGTCGCAGGTCTCCAGCGACGTCCGAACATGCGAAAGGGCCCACCTTGGGGGGTGGGCCCTTTCGTTGAGTGGTGGTCCGGCGGTGTCCTACTCTCCCACACTGTTTCCAGTGCAGTACCATCGGCGCTGTCAGGCTTAGCTTCCGGGTTCGGAATGTGACCGGGCGTTTCCCTGACGCTATGACCGCCGTAACAATGTCGACCTCTTGGTCAACCACGTGCTGGGTGGTTGCGGGTCGGGAACCGTGCAGTGGACGCGAGCAAATGTTGTCTTGTGTTGCTGGGGTGTTTGTTAAGTTGTCGGCTTATTAGTACCGGTCAGCTACGCACATTGCTGTGCTTCCACGTCCGGCCTATCAACCCAGTAGTCTAGCTGGGAGCCTCTCCACCCAAAGGGTGTTGGAAACCTCATCTTGAAGTGTGCTTCCCGCTTAGATGCTTTCAGCGGTTATCACGTCCGAACGTAGCTAATCAGCGGTGCTCCTGGCGGAACAACTGACACACCAGTGGTTCGTCCATCCCGGTCCTCTCGTACTAGGGACAGCTCTTCTCAAGTTTCCTGCGCGCGCAGCGGATAGGGACCGAACTGTCTCACGACGTTCTAAACCCAGCTCGCGTACCGCTTTAATGGGCGAACAGCCCAACCCTTGGGACCGACTCCAGCCCCAGGATGCGACGAGCCGACATCGAGGTGCCAAACCATGCCGTCGATATGAGCTCTTGGGCAGGATCAGCCTGTTATCCCCGGGGTACCTTT
>NZ_MKJZ01000006.1:0-55644 GCF_001942225.1 Serinicoccus sp. CUA-874
CCCGCTGCCGATCAGCCTCACCCTGCATACACCCAGAGTCTCAACCCAGCGCCCGGCCAACCCCCGGCGACGCGCGGATTGTTCAGCGCCCTCCTAGGGACGTGGGTCCAGCGGGCGGCGCCAGGCCAGTCCGGGGAACCGGGCGAAGTCGGCGTCGTCACTGATGAGCGTCGCGCCATGTTGCATCGCCGTGGCCGCGTGAGCCGCGTCGACGACGAGGTTGCCGGTGGCGCCTGCCCGCTCGCACAGGTCGAGGACCAGTTGCCAGTGCCCCGCCAGCGTCCGCAAGGTGCGCACGTTGGGGTGTCTCAGCAGGTTGCTGATCGACGCGGCCGCCTCCGGCACCGTCGCAGGGGTCGTGAAGACCCGGGGGTGGGTCACGACGCGCAGGGTCCCGGTGAGCACCGCGTCGCTGATGCCCACGACCTCCTCCCCGTCGACCGCCTGCTCCAGCCAGGGCCGCAGTGTCGTGTGGCCGGGTGAGCCCCGGTGGAGCGCCCCCACCAGCACGTTGACGTCAAGGGCGAGCATCGGTCATGAGGTCTTCCAGGGCGGCCTGGTCGCTCAGGTCGACGCCCGGACGGAGCCCGCCGTCCCCGCCGACCGGCGTGAGCGAGAAGGGCGCGTCGTGGCGCCGGTGGCTCCGTGAGGCCAGGGCCTCGCGCAGCGACTCCTCGATGAGTGAGGTCACGGTCCTGCGCTCGCGGAGCGCCGTCTCGCGCACCTCGTCGTAGAGGTCCTGGGGCAACCGGATGGTCGTGCGCACAGGTCGAGCGTACCGTGGCTGACATATGTATGTCGGGCCCTCGCCTACCGTCCCTACGCCGGCAGCGACGGCGTCAGCGATGGTCTCCAGCTCGGCAGCAGGCACCTGCTCAACTGGGTCAACCTCTCGCCGGGTGACGAAGCGCACGTGGCGACCGTTGTCGACCACGGGCGCGATCTGCGGCGAGCCCGGGCGCTGGTCCGCCGGCAGCGCGTCGACCCGCGCCTCCACCGCCTCGAAGAGCGCCCGACCCGCTTCTGGCGGCGTCTCGCGGTCGGTGACGTAGGCCAGGGCCAAGGAGAAGAAGGAGTACTGCATGGACACGGTGGCGACGTCGCCGCCGGTGAGGTACTCCAGCGAGGAGACCGATCACGCCTGCACGTCACCGGTACCGGTCGAGGTGGTGACGTGCACCACGGACCGGTCGAGGGCGCCGGTGCGGTCGATCTCCGCCATGACGGCGGCCACCGCGGCCTCGATCGTGTGTCACCCGCTCGAGGTCCGCCGCCCTCGGGCCGTCCGCCACCATCGCCTGCCCGTCGCGCCCCAGGTCGTCCCACGACGAGCAGCACGCCGAGCCCCACCCCTCCGGCCACGCCGACGGCCATCCCCGCGTTGCCGCCGGTGTCGAGCCCCACCAGCTCGGCGTTGCTCGCCTGCTGGCGCACGCTCCACCACCACACGACGACGCTGATGATGAGGGGGAGCAGGCTGGGGCTCAGGGCGACCCAGAGCATCACCAGCCCGAGGGTGAACCCCATCTGTGACACGCGACCGAAGAGCCACGCCCGCCCCGAGCGCACCGTGCGGGGATAGAGCAGCACGGTCCGGGTCGCGCCCACGACCCCAATCTAGGACGAGGTGCCCTCCGACCCGAGCCAGGTGTCGACCTGCGCCAGCAGGTCGCGCCTCACCTGCGGGGGAGCGGTCGAGCCCTCGATCGAGCCACGCGCGAGGAGCGCCAGCCCGGCGTCGTCGAGACCGTGGTCGAGCCGGGCGGAGACGTACTGGTCGGCCAACCGGTTGCCGAAGAGCAACGGGTCGTCGGCGCCGAGCGCGACCCGGACCCCCACCTCCAGCAACCGCCGCAACGGCACCGCGCCCGGGGAGTCGTAGACCCCGAGCGCGACGTTGCTGCCCGGGCATACCTCGAGGGTGACCTGCTCCTGGACCACGCGGTCCAGCACCGCCGGGTCCTCCACGGCGCGGATCCCGTGCCCCAGCCGGTCGGGCAGCAGGTGGTCCAGGGCGACCTGCACGTGGTCGGCCCCGAGCAGCTCGCCGGCGTGCGGCACGCTCGCCAGCCCGGCCCTCGTCGCGATCCGGAAGGCCGGCTCGAAGTCGCCGGTCCAGCCGCGCCGCTCGTCGTTGGACAGCCCGAAGCCGACCACGGTGCCGGCGCCCTCCCCGGCATACCGGGCCGCCAGCCGGGCCAGCGCGCGGGCGTCCAGCGGGTGCTTCATCCGGGACGCGGCGACGACGACGGCGACCTGGGTGCCGGTCGCCTCGGTCGCGACGCGCGCCTCGTCCAGCACGATCTCGAGCGCCGGCGTGAGCCCGCCGACGAAGGGGGCGTAGGACGTCGGGTCGACCTGGATCTCCAGCCACCGGGACCCCTCGGCGGAGTCGTCCTCCGCGGCCTCCCGCACGATCCGCCGCATGTCGTCCTCGTCACGCACCACGGCCCGCGCGTGGTCGTAGAGGCGCTGGAAACGGAACCACCCCCGCTCGTCCATCCCGGACAGCTCCGGCGGCCACTGCGTGGTCAGCGCGTGCGGCAGCCGCAGGTCGTGCTTCTCGGCGAGCTCGCGCACCGTCTCCACCCGCATCGAGCCGGTGAAGTGCAGGTGCAGGTGCGCCTTCGGCAGCGCGAGCAGCGAGCGCGTCCCCTCAGGCATCTGCTCAGGGTAGACGTGCGGTCCCGCCGCCGCCGATGGACTCCCTGTATGCCGCAGGTCAGCGCCTCCATCTGGGTGGGGGTGGAGCCGGCGGACGCCTTCGCTGTGTCGCAGACGACGGGTCGGGTGCGGCGCGGGTGGGACCCGTTCATCCGGCGGCAGCACTTCCTCGACGGGGCCACCGCACCCGCGGTGGGCGTCCGCACCTGGACGCGTGCCCGCGTCGGCCTGGCCATGGTGAGCCGCTACGTCAGCTACCGGCCGCCGCGGCAGACCGGGATGACCATGGAGTCCGGCCCGTGGTTCTTCGACACCTTCGGCGGCGGATGGCGCTTCACCCCGCAGGAGCAGGACGGGGTGACGGGCACGCTGGCGGTGTGGAAGTACACCTTCAGCACCCGTCCGGCCTGGCTGCGGCCGGTCGCCGACCGGGTCGGGACGTGGCTCCTCGGCCGGGAGATCCGGGCCCGCATCGCCGCCTGGACCCGGGCCTGCACCGACCCCGAGGTCCTCGCGGCGGCGCGCGCCGACCGGGCCGAGCAGGAGGGGAGCACGGCGCGCGGCTCGTCCACGGGTCCTCCCGGGGGCTCGCCGGAGCAGGGCTCGGGGGATAGCCCCCTGGGGTGAGTCAGGGGGGCGATCTAGGGTCGAGCCGTGACAGTCATCCAGACCGAGGCGCTCACCAAGCGCTACGGCTCCAGCCAGGTCGCGGCGCTCGCCGACCTCTCGATCGGGGTCGGTGAAGGGGTCACCGGCCTCGTCGGCGCCAACGGCGCCGGCAAGTCCACCCTCATCAAGATCCTGCTCGGCCTCCTCGCGCCCACGTCGGGCTCGGCGTCCGTGCTCGGGCACGACATCCGCGGGGAAGGCGAGGCGATCCGCCAGGTCGTGGGCTACATGCCCGAGCACGACTGCCTACCCCCGGACGTGCGGTGCATCGACTTCGTGGTCCACATGGGGCGCATGTCGGGCCTGCCGCCGGCCCCGGCGCGCGAGCGGGCGGCCGACGTGCTGCGGCACGTGGGTCTGGCCGAGGAACGCTACCGGCTCATGGGCGGCTACTCCACCGGGATGAAGCAGCGCGCCAAGCTCGCCCAGGCCCTGGTCCACGACCCGTCGCTGGTCATGCTCGACGAGCCCACCAACGGCCTGGACCCGGCGGCGCGCGACGACATGCTCGCCCTGGTGCAGCGCATCGGCCACGACTTCGGCACCCCCGTGCTCGTCACCTCGCACCTGCTGGGGGAGCTGGAGCGGATCAGCGACCACGTCGTCGTGCTGGACGGCGGGCGGCTGCTGCGCTCGGAGGCGACCCAGGCCTTCCTCGCCGACACCGGGGTGGTGCTGGTCGAGGTGCTCGGGGAGGACGACGCCCAGACCCGCATGGGCGAGGCGCTGGCCGCACGCGGACTGGTCTGCCGGCCCCGCGGCACGATGATCGAGATCGATCCCGTCGAGGTCGAGGGCACCGCCGACGACGCGGCGGCGGCCGCCCTCGCCCACGACCGGCTCCGCGACCTCGTCCGGGACGCCGCCGCCGACCTCGGCGTGGGCCTGGTCCGGCTGCAGCCGCAGACCGGGCGCCTCGAGGACGTCTTCCGCGAGGAGGTGCCCGCATGAGTGCCCCCGCCGAGCGCGCCGGCGTGATCCACGACCTCGGCTACCGCCGGTATGCCGGGACCCGGGTTGGCCGTCGCGGCATCGCGGCCTCCCTGCTCGCCTCGGGGGTGCTCGCCGTCTTCGGCTTCGGCCGGTCCGGTCGCGCCAAGATCCTGCCCTTCGTGCTCCTGGGCATGACCCTCGTCCCGGCCGTCGTGCAGGTCGGCATCATGAGCTTCATCGGCCTCGACGCCGACCTGCTCAACTACGCGGGCTACAACTCCGGCAGCTCCTTCCTCGTCGTCCTCTTCGTGGCGGCCCAGGCGCCGGTGCTCTTCAGCCGGGACCTGCGCTCGGGGGTGATCAGCCTCTACCTCGCGCGGCCGCTGGGGGCGACGGCCTTCGCACTCATCCGGTGGGCCTCGCTGGTGCTGGCCATCCTCGCCTTCGTGCTCACGCCGCTGCTCGTGCTCTTCATCGGTGGCCTGACCGCCGGGGCCTCCTTCCGCGAGGAGATCGGGCCGGTCGCCTGGGCGCTGGGCGGGGCGGTCGTCCTCGCCCTGCTCGTCGCCACCGTCTCCGCCCTCGTGGCGTCCTGGACGCTGCGGCGCGGCCTCGCGATCGCGGGCACCATCATGGTGCTGATGGTCGGGCTGGGCGTCACCGTGGCCCTCAAGGAGACGCTGTTCGCCGAGGGCATGGACACCGCGGCCCACTGGGTCTCGCTGCTCTCGCCCTTCGCCCTCGTCGACGCCGTCACCGCGGTGCTCGGCGACACCGCCGGCCAGATCTCGCAGGCACCGGAGTCGGCGCTCACCGGGTGGCTGCTGCTGCTCGCCGCGCTGGCCCTCATGGCCGGCGGGCTGCTCCTGCTCGTCCGCCGCTACCGCAGCAAGGGGGCGTGATGACCGACCTGACCCTGAGCGAGGTCTCCCGCTGGTACGGCAACGTCGTCGCCGTCAACGACGTCTCGATGACGGTCGGCCCGGGCGTGACCGGCCTGCTCGGTCCCAACGGGGCCGGCAAGTCCACCCTCATCGCCCTCATGGCCGGCTTCCTGGCCCCGTCCTCGGGCGAGGTCCGCCTCGGCGACCAGCGCGTGTGGCGCAACGTGCAGGCATACCGAGACCTGGGCCTGGTGCCCGAGCGGGAGGTGAGCTTCGCCTATCTCACCGGGCGCCAGTTCGTGCAGGCCAGCGCCGAGCTGCACCAGCTGCCCGACGCGCGCGCCGCGACCGGGCGGGCGCTCGCGGAGGTCGACCTCACCGAGGCCGCGGACCGGGCGATCAGCACCTACTCCAAGGGGATGCGGCAGCGCGCCAAGCTCGCCTCCGCGCTGGTCCACGAGCCCGGCGTCCTGCTGCTGGACGAGCCCTTCAACGGCGTCGACCCGCGGCAGCGCATGCACCTCATGGAGCTGCTCACGCGCATGGGCGAGCAGGGCCGGACCGTGCTCTTCTCCAGCCACATCCTCGAGGAGGTCGAGCAGATCGCCCGGCAGATCGAGGTGGTCGTCGCCGGGCGGCACGCCGCCAGCGGGGACTTCGGCGCGATCCGGCGGCTCATGACCGACCGCCCCAGCCACTACGTCGTCCGGTCCACCGACGACCGCGCCCTCGCGGCCGCCCTCATGGGCCAGCACGGCGTGCGCAGCGTCGCCCTGGGCCGGGTCGGGCCCGGCGAGGCCATCACCGTGGAGGTGACCGACATGGGTGCGTTCACCCACGCCCTGCCGCAGCTCGCGCGCGCGGCCGGGATCACGGTGCGCGAGATCGCACCCTCGGACGAGAGCCTGGAGTCGGTGTTCACCTACCTGGTGCAGTCATGAACCCCACGATCATGCGGCTGGCGCTGCGCTCCATCGTCGGTGGCTGGCGCGGGGTCGTCCTCGTTGCGCTCCCGGTGCTGCTCGTGGTCTTCGCGGGGGTGCTGCGCGCCGTCACCGGGGAGCCGGTCAGCGCCTCGGCGGTCGTCGGCGAGATCGGGCTCGCGCTCGTGGTGCCCCTCGTGGCGCTGCTCGCGGCCAACGGCGTCCTGGGGCCGGAGATCGACGACGGCTCGGTGGTCTACCTCCTCTCCACGCCGGTCAGCCGGTATGCCGTCGCCGCGTCCAAGTTCGCCGTCGCCGCCGGCACCTCCGTCGTGCTGTCGGTCGCGGGACTGCTCGGCGCCACCCTCGCGGGAGGGCTCTCGGACCGGTGGCTCGTCGTGGCGCTGGTGACCGGGGGCGGGGGAGCGGTGCTCTACGCCGCGCTCTTCACCGCCCTGGCCGCGGCGACCCGGCACGGCATGATCGCCGGTCTCATCTACGTCCTCGTCGTGGAGCAGCTGCTCCAGCGCTTCCTCGGCGGCTTCCGGTTCGTCTCCGTGCGGGCGATCGCCGAGCGGGTGGGAGAGGTGGCGGCCGACGTCGACCTTCCGGTGGCCGACATGACCCTGGGGTATGCCGTCACCGCCTCGCTGGTGCTCCTCGTCGCCGGTGTCGTGGCCGCCGGCTGGCGGCTCTCGCGCTTCCAGCTCAGGGGCGACGAATAGGGAGACGGATCCGCCGGCGGCCGGAGCGGCGCGCCCGCCGCAGCGAGGTGAGGAGGGCCCGGTCCAGGGGCGCGAACTCGTGCGAGACGGTCGGGCCGGGAAGCAGCCGTTCCCCCTGCTCGCTGCGCCACCGGGCGTGCGCCGCGGCCCGCGCCGGGGCGTCGAGCACCTGCAGGATGCGGTCGACCGCCCGCAGGATCGAGCCCCGCAGCAACCACTGGCCACCCCCCGCGCCGCCGCCGGACTCCATCAGCATGAGCTCGGTGAGGATGGCCCGGGTCTCGCGCAGCAGCTCCATGTTGTCGTCGAGCAGAGCACGGCGCTGCTCGAGGTCCCCGACGGTCTCGGCCTCGACGAGCTGGCCGAAGGAGTCGATGCACGAGCCCACGTCGCGCAGGACCACGGCCATCGCGGCCCGCACCTCGTCGGAGAACTCCGGGAGTCCCTCGCCCGCCTCGTCGGGGGCCTCGTGGCTCAGCGCCACGAAGAGGGCCCGGGTGGCTGCGGCGCAGTCCTGCAACGAGTCCAGGCCGGAGCGCAGCAGCGGGCTCACGTCCGCCCGCCCGATGGTGCGGGTGTTCCACTGCCACATCTCCTGGACCCGGCCGACGAGCTCCCCGGCCCGGCCCAGGTCGTCGTCCACGTCCCGCGCGGCGCGCAGGTGACCGGCCAGCCGCTCGGTGGTGACCGGACCCTCGTCCAGGGTGGTGGCCGCCGCGGTGAAGACGTCGGACAGCCGCCGGGCGACGGCGCGCACCGAGGTCGCGGCGGAGCCGACGGGGATCGCGGGCGGCCACAGCAGCGGCAGCGCGATGCCCACGCCCGCCCCGATGAGCGTGGTGAGGACCCGCGTCTCGGCCGCCGTGTTCTGCAGCGAGGCCCCGAGGATGAGCATGCCGCTGATCGGCGTCTCCAGGGCCTGCGGACCGAGGCGGAGCAGGCTGGCGAGCAGCAGCGAGGCGAAGATCACCACGGCCAGGGACCACCAGGTCAGCCCGACCCAGATCGAGACGACGAGCGCGACGCCGATGCCGGTGAGGACGGCGCCCACCCGCACCATCCCCATCCGCAGCGAGCCGGTGGCGCTGGCCTGCGTCACGAGGATGGCGGTGAGCGAGCAGGTCAGGTCGATGGGCCCGACCGTGACCGCGCGCGTGATGACGTAGGCCAGCACGGCCGCGGTCGTCACGCGCACGAGGTTGATGAGGTCCGGGCGCCAGCCCTCGAGCAGCGCGGCGCCGGCCCGGGTGCTCCAGTCCCGGGCGGCCTGCAGACCACCGCCGCGCATACCCCCCATCTCATCACGGTCTGCAGGATGTCGAAAGTGGCGGCTGACCTGCGGATTGAATATCTATACGGAGGTGCGCATACACTCGTGGTCATGTCCAAGGTCTTGACGAGCATCCCTGTCGGTGAACGGGTCGGGATCGCCTTCTCCGGCGGTCTGGACACCTCGGTCGCGGTGGCGTGGATGCGCGAGAAGGGCGCCGTGCCCTGCACCTACACGGCCCACATCGGTCAGTACGACGAAACCGACATCGACGGCGTCCCCGGGCGCGCGGAGGAGTACGGCGCGCAGATCGCCCGCATCGTCGACTGCCGCCCCGAGCTGGTCGAGGAGGGCCTGGTCGCCCTGGCCTGCGGCGCCTTCCACATCCGCTCCGGCGGTCGCACCTACTTCAACACGACCCCGTTGGGGCGGGCCGTCACCGGCACGATGCTCATCCGGGCGATGAAGGAGGACGACGTCCACATCTGGGGCGACGGCTCCACCTACAAGGGCAACGACATCGAGCGGTTCTACCGCTACGGTCTGCTGGCCAACCCGCAGCTGCGGATCTACAAGCCGTGGCTGGACGAGGCCTTCGTGCACGAGCTCGGCGGACGCGACGAGATGAGCCAGTGGCTCACGGAGCGCGGCCTGCCCTACCGCGCGAGCAAGGAGAAGGCATACTCCACCGACGCCAACATCTGGGGCGCGACGCACGAGGCCAAGAAGCTCGAGCACCTCGACGTCGGTATGGAGATCGTCGAGCCGATCATGGGCGTGCGGTTCTGGGACCCCGAGGTCGAGATCGAGACCGAGGACGTCACGATCTCGTTCCGCGACGGGCGTCCGGTCGCGATCGACGGCGACGACTTCGGCGGGGACGCCGTCGCGCTGGTCATGGCGGCCAACGCGATCGGCGGCCGGCACGGGCTGGGCATGGCCGACGAGATCGAGAACCGCATCATCGAGGCCAAGTCGCGCGGCATCTACGAGGCCCCGGGCATGGCGCTGCTGCACATCGGCTACGAGCGGCTCGTCAACGCGATCCACAACGAGGACGTCATCGCCGCCTACCACACCCAAGGTCGCGCGCTCGGGCGTCTCATGTACGAGGGGCGCTGGCTCGACCCGCAGGCCCTGATGATCCGGGAGTCGCTGCAGCGCTGGGTCGCCTCGGCAGTGACCGGCGAGGTGACGCTGCGGCTGCGCCGAGGCGAGGACTACACGATCGTGGCGACCGACGGTCCCGCCTTCAGCTACCACCCGGACAAGCTGTCGATGGAGCGGGTGACCAACGCCGCCTTCGGGCCGACCGACCGGATCGGTCAGCTGACCCTGCGCAACCTCGACATCGCCGACTCGCGGGCCCGGCTGGAGCAGTACGTCGCCAAGGGGCTGCTCGGGGTCGGTGCCGCCGCCCACGCCCAGGGGCTGGCCGAGGATGCTGCGACGGGTGCGGGCCGCAACGGCCTGGGCCTGGCCTCCACCTCGCTGGTGGGCGACCTCACCCCCGGCGGCGCGGACCGCATCGCCGGTGGCGTGGGCCCGACCGAGGACGAGGAGGAGTCGCTGGACTGGGCCGCCATGGAGTTCGGCACCGACTGACCGGACACCTCTTGTGTCCGGACGGGGGTCGGTCACGGGGTATGCCTCCCGACCCGGGTAGGACACGTCAGTCAGCGCCGCTGTCCGACGCCTTCGTCTTGGTGTTGCCGTCGTCGGTAGGCGTCGCCAGCGACCTTCGACCCGGCGCTGTCCGAGGACGAGCTGGCGTCCTACGACGCCGTAGCCCAGAACGAGTCAGCCGTCGAGCTCATGGGGGACGACGTGCTCGCCGCCATCGCGCGAGAGCTCCTGGGCGTCATGCAGCGGAACGTCAAGACGGACTGGACGGTCCGTGACGACGTGCGGGCCAAGCTGCGCTCCTCGATCAAGCGGCTGCTGGTGCTCCATCGTTACCCACCGGACCGGCAGCTCGAAGCCATCCGGCTCGTCATCGACCAGATGGAGGCGATGGCGCCCCGGTATGCCGAGAGGAAGGCGTCATGACCCGTCAAGAGCTGCCGCTGCAGTGGCCCGGGCAGCTGCCCTTCGACGAGGACGACCCACCCGCAGGTCCCACCCTGGAGGAGGCGAGAGCCTCGATCCAGTACCTCATCGATCAGGCCTTGGACCACGGGTCCAGCAAGGACCTCGTCGACATGCTCCGCCAGGTGGCCCGGTTCAAGCAGTACAGCCCGACGAACGCGATGTACGCGCAGCTGCAGATGCCCGGAGCCAGGTACGTCCTGCCGCCGCAGACCTGGGAGCAGCGATACCGGCGCCGGATCGTCCCAGGTGCACAGCCGAGCCTCCTGACCTCGGCGCACTGGAGCAGGCGCCGCTGGCCCGGACGTAGCTCGAGTCCAGGTCGTTCTGCGCCGTGTCCAGGTCCGTGTCGATCTGCTGCAGCAACTGCTCGATCTTCCCCGCCTGTGTGCCCGCGTCGTCGAGCGCGGCCTTCAGCTGACGCGCGTAGCCGAGGTAGGACTCGGCGCTGGCCCCCACCCAGTGCTCGGTCAGTCCCTCCCGTGTGGTGCTGACGTCGTGGCCTGCACGAACGCGACCGCCGCCGCGCCCTCGAACTGGACGCGGCCAACACCGAGACGGCGCGCAGCGTGGCCGCCCTGAACCATCGGGAGGCGGTGCACGAGGAGTTCACCCGCCTCGCCGCGACGGGAACCGAGCTGGACGTGGCCACCTCATTGAGCCGACTCACAGATTCCACCGTCGTCCTGCATGACCGCTTCGCGCACGAGACGACACGAATCACGGCGGCCGGTGAGTTACCCCCGGTCTGCGAGCGAGCCTCGCTCGAGGCGGTGATCAGCGGACGCCCAGAACTCGGCACGATCGAACTGGAGATGCGTGCGGGCCAAGGGCGAGACGACGCAACATTCGCTTGCAGTACGCCAGCGTCGCTCTGGGACTGCTGAGGGCCCATGCCGCAGCGATGAATGAGATGGAGAACCGACTAAGTCGAGACCTCCTCGACGACCTCCTCGAAGGGATCCCGGCCGACGTTGCCGCAGACCGGGCATCGGCCCAGGGCCACGACCTTGGCGTTCCACACGACCTGATCGTGTGTGCGTGGTCCTCCGACACGGGTCCCCGGTGTCACGACCGGGACGTCGATCATCTCCGGACGGCCATGCCTCATCAGCGGCTGCCCTGCGTGGGTGCGGCAAGGCAGGTCGTTGACGCCGCCGAGACGCGAGCAGCGGCTCTCGCTGACGGAAAGGGCGAGCAATTGGGTGCACTCATGCACGAGGACTTCAGGTGGACGTCTCACGTGGGCGAGACCCACGGCCGCAACGAGCACAGCGGAACACCAAGAGTCAGATTCGATGGCGGTCGCAAGAGTTGGGGCACCCCGAGGTCGTGGTCGGCGAGACTACGGTGCTCTACGCCGAGGTCGCTGACGTCATCGTGCACCCGGGCGGCGAGTTGAGACGTTCCGAATGCCGATGACCTAGGTCGGGGCGAAGGTCGGAGGTACCTGGAAGTTCCGCTCGGGTCAGATCAACTGTCGAGGAACGGGTAGTCGGTGTAGCCCTCGGCGCCACCGCCGTAGAAGGTGTCGGGGTTCGGCTCGTTGAGCTCCGCGCCGGCGCGCCACCGGGCGGGCAGGTCCGGGTTAGCCAGGAAGGGTCGCCCGACGGCGACCGCGTCGGCGAGGCCCTTGTCCAGGATCTCCTGCGCCGACTCGCGCGTGGTGATCTTGCCGAAGCCGTCGTTGGCGACGACGACGCCGCCGAAGGAGCGGCGCAGCTCTTGGACCAGGTCCTGCTTCGGGTCGGCGAGAATGCTCAGGTAGGCCAGGCCGAGCGGAGCCAGGCCCGCGACCAGGAGCCGGTAGGTCGCGGCGACGTCGACGGGATTCTCCTCGGTGGCGCCCTGGATGTTGTGGGCCGGCGAGATGCGGATGCCGACCCGGTCAGCGCCGATCGCGTCGGCGACCGCACGCGTGACCTCGAGGGCGAAGCGGACCCGGTTCTCGGGCGATCCGCCGTACTGGTCGGTGCGATGGTTGGAGCCGGGCGCGAGGAACTGGTGGATGAGGTAGCCGTTGGCGCCGTGCACCTCGACGCCATCGAGCCCGGCCTCGATCGCGTTGCGGGCCGCCTGCACGTAGCCCTCGACGATTGAGGGGATCTCCTCGACGGTAATCTCTCGTGGGGTCGGGTACGGCTTCATCCCGTCGGCGGTGAACATCTCGTCGGGAGCCGCCACCGGGCTCGGCGCGATGATCTCCTCACCGCCGGTGTTGTCGGGGTGGGAGATGCGACCGACGTGCATCAGCTGTGCGACGATGCGGCCGCCGTTTGCGTGTACGCCGTCGGCCACTCGACGCCACCCGGCGAGCTGCTCCTCGGTGTGGAAGCCGGGCGTGTTCAAGTAGCCCTGGCCCTCGGCGGTGGGCTGGCTGCCCTCGGTGATGATCAGCCGGACGAGGCGCGCTGGGAGTAGTACTCCACCGCGAGGTCGCCCGGCACAGTGCCCTCGGCGCGGTTGCGGGTCAGCGGTGCCATCACGAGCCGGTTCGGGAGCGTCCAAGCGCCAACGGTCAGGGATTCGAAGAGATCAGCCATGTCTCCTACATCGCTCCCGCCTCCCATCTTGTTCCAACCGGCATCGGTGAGGAAACTCACCGCTTGATCTGGCAGCGGGCGAGCTCGCCGCTCGGAACGCGCGTTATTCGCGGGCACGAGACTGCGCTTTCCACCGCAGCAGAGCGTGACCACAGCACGATGGCCAGCCGGTTGGTAGATGCATGGTCACGCATCGGGCTGAGGACGCGATCCGAGCTGGGACGGCGATGAGCTTGCGGCGGATCGTGGCGGCAATCGCGCGTGCGAGGCCTGGTCCGGCGAGGGTGGCGGCGGCGCGGGTGAGGTTGAACGCCATGACGCCGAGCACCAGCCACGCTGCGTTCGCGGTGAACTTCCCGGACGGCAGGTGTGCCAGCGCGGAGCTCTTGAGGTCGGCGTGGACCTGTTCGATCATCGCGTGGCCGCGGTGGGTCTTGTCCGCGGCCACGGTGTCGGCCACGCCCGGGTCGGTGGTGGTGAAGAACGCGTGGAAGCGCCAGGTGTCGAACAGCGTCTCCTGTCCGTCCTCGCCTGCCGGGTTGAGGTCCGGGATCCGGCGGATCACGAGCCGGCCACCGACCTGCTCAGCCTTCTTCCTCGAGGTGAACGCGGTGAAGGGAATCTCGGCGACCTCGGCCCTGGGAGACCTCGACGTCCATCTGCGGACGGACGCGTCCGGCCGACCTACACCGTCATCTGAGACGACCCCTGAAACGTCTTCGACGACGACGGGACCGGCGAGGAGGAGGGCGCGATGCGGTCCCACACGTCGTCGCCCGTGATGCTCTTCATCGCTCACCCCCGGGGAGCGTGATCGGCTCGCTGCACACGAGGGTGGTGTCCTGCGCGTCGGCCGCGATCGTCGACGCATAGGGCTCCTCCTGACCCGCGGGAGGCCCCGGCGCGATCTGCACGCAGATCTCGAGGCGTCGCACCGCGCCGGGGTCGGCGAGCGGCGACTCGGTGACCGTGATCGTCTCGCTCCCGCTCGGCAGGTCCGTCCGGAGCTCCAGGGGCACGAAGGCGGTGTCCTCGGCGGAGGCTCCCGGCTCGACCGTCGTGCTGGCTGCGCGGTGCACCTCGTTCGGCAGCACCCCGGCGGGGATGCCGAAGACCTGCTTCGACAGGCGCACGACGTCGTCCTCGCTCCCCGCGCTGACCCACACCCCGGCCGGCGCCTGTGCCGCCGAGGGAGCCTGGGACGCCGCCCGGTCCTGGGCGACCTTGATCGGCTCTGCGCCCTCGTTGGTGACGGTGTAGGAGACCAGGACTCCCTCGCTGCCGCTGGTGAAGCCCTCGGGTGCGGTGGCGGTCTCCGCGGTCGCGGTGATGGAGGCGGTCAGGTCCACGTCGGTCGGGGCGGCCGACCGAACGGCGACCTCCGTGGTCGGTTCCCCCTCGCCTCCGTCCGACGTGCTGGTCTGCTGCTGGCTGGTCGGCATGTCGTCCCCCGTGGTGACGCAGGCGGTCAGGGTCAGTCCGAGGACCATCGTCGCGGCGAGCTGGTGGCGCGCAGCAGTCATACCGGCACCCCGGTGCCGGGGGGACGACCGCCGCCGAGAGCGGTGTCGCTCTCCTGCACGTCCATCGCGCACGTCCTCATCGTGTTGCCCGCCTCGTTGAGGCGTGCCGGGTCCCCACCTACCACGTCAATACCTCCCTCGCGAGGGAGTCTCATGAAGGATCAGCGTGCCTCGGCCAGCAGCGCCTGGATGCGCCCGACGCCCTCCTCGAGGTCGGCGTCGCCCAGCGCATACGACAACCGCAGGTATCCGCTCGGCCCGAACGCCTCGCCCGGCACGACCGCGACCTCGACCTCGTCCAGGATGAGGGCCGCCAGCTCGACCGAGGTCTGCGGCGTGCGGCCGCGGATCTCCTTGCCCAGGACCCCCTCGACCGAGGGGTAGGCGTAGAAGGCGCCCTGGGGGACGGGGCACTCCACACCGTCGATCTCGCTGAGCATGTCGACGATGAGTCGCCGGCGCCGGTCGAAGGCGGCCTTCATCTCCTCGACGGCGTCCAGCGGGCTCTCCAGCGCCGCGATCGCGGCGCGCTGCGAGACGTTGGCGACGTTGGAGGTCGCGTGGCTCTGCAGGTTGGTAGCGGCCTTGATGACGTCCGTCGGCCCGATCATCCAGCCGACCCGCCAGCCGGTCATCGCGTAGGTCTTGGCCACGCCGTTGAGCACGACGCAGGTGTCGGCGAGCTCGGGCACCACCACGGGCATCGACGGCGCCTGCGCCCCGTCGTAGAGCAGGTGCTCGTAGATCTCGTCGGTGACCACCCAGATGCCGTGCTCCAGCGCCCAGCGCCCGATCGCCTCGACCTGGTCGCGCGGGTAGACCGCACCGGTCGGGTTCGACGGCGAGCAGAAGAGCAGCGCCTTGGTCCGGTCGGTCCGCGCGGCCTCCAGCTGCTCCACGGTGACGAGGTATGCCCCGGCCTCGGCGTCCGCGCCGGCGAAGAGCTCCACCGGGCTGCCGCCCGCGAGCCGGATCGCCTCCGGGTAGGTGGTCCAGTAGGGGGCCGGCAGGATGACCTCGTCGCCCGGGTCGAGCAGCGCGGCGAAAGTGTTGTAGACGGCCTGCTTGCCGCCGTTGGTGACGAGCACGTTCGCCGGCTCCACCTCATACCCGGAGTCGCGGCGCGTCTTGGCGACGATCGCCGCCTTCAGCGCCGGCAGGCCGCCGGCGGGGGAGTAGCGGTGGTTGACGGGGTCGGCGCACGCCGCGACCGCCGCCTCCACGACGTAGTCGGGGGTGGGGAAGTCGGGCTCGCCGGCTCCGAAGCCGATCACCGGTCGACCCTCGGCCTTGAGTGCCTTGGCCTTGGCGTCGACCGCCAGGGTGGCGGACTCGGCGATGGATCCGATTCGAGTGCTGATGCGGGTCTGCTCGCTCACGCGCACCATCATGTCACCGTCGCTTCACGCCACGTCAGCCCCGTGCCCGTCTTTGCACGCCGCACGAGCCGTCACGTATGCTCGTCGTTCGGGTGTTCGCACCGTGCGCCAGCCTGCCCCCCAACGGCAGGGTGCCGCCCGCGACCATCCGGCGAAGGGCAATAGCTCAATTGGTAGAGCACCGGTCTCCAAAACCGGCGGTTGGGGGTTCGAGTCCCTCTTGCCCTGCGTGACCGGCAGGCAGCCTGCCTGCCGTGACCACCCAGACCTGCGAGAAGGAAGGCGACCTGTGGCGAACCCCGCCCGCGACACCGACGGTGCCGCTCGCAGCCAGGCCGGCCCCGGCCCGTCCGGCCGCCCGGCGACCTTCGTCGAGCAGGTCATGGCCGAGCTGCGCAAGGTCGTCCAGCCGACCCGCAACGAGCTCATCACCTACACGATCGTCGTGTTCGTCTTCGTGCTCGTGATGATGGCCTTCGTCTTCGGCCTGGACCAGCTGTTCCAGTGGCTGGTCGGTCTCGTCTTCGGGGCCTGACCGCCACTCGGTGCCGGCACCGCGCCGGGCCACAGAATCGACACTGAGGAAGTAGGGCATGTCCGAGCAGACCCCCGACCACGACGAGGTCACGGCTGAGCAGTCCGTGCAGGACGCCGACGTCGAGGCCGCCGAGCGGCACGACGGCGAGCCCGCTGCCGACCCCGTGGAGGAGGCCGTCTACGGCGAGGACGACCAGGTGAGCACCGAGGACTCCGTGGAGGCCGACGCGACCGAGCAGGCGACCGCGGATCCGGCCCAGGACGACGCCGAGGAGGAGGCCGAGGTCGCCGACCCGCTCGAGGAGTTCACCTCGGTGCTGCGCGGCAAGTACGGCGACTGGTTCGTCATCCACTCCTACGCCGGCTACGAGAACCGGGTCAAGCACAACCTGGAGACCCGCATCACCAGCCTCAACATGGAGGACTACATCTTCGAGGTGGAGGTCCCCATGGAGGAGGTGACCGAGATCAAGAACGGCCAGCGCAAGCAGGTGCGTCGCGTGCGGATGCCCGGCTACGTGCTGGTCCGGATGGAGCTCACCGACGAGTCCTGGGGCGCCGTCCGGCATACCCCTGGCGTCACCGGCTTCGTCGGCAACGCGCACCAGCCGGTGCCGCTCTCGATCGACGAGGTCGTCTCGATGCTGGCCCCGGTCTTCGACACCCCGAGCCCGGCTGCGGCCGCCACCGCCGACTCCGGCGCCGAGGGCGGCGACAGCGGTGCGGGTCGCCCGGCCCAGCCGCAGGTCGACTTCGAGGTCGGCGAGTCCGTCACCGTCATGGAGGGTCCGTTCGAGACCCTGCCCGCGACGATTTCCGAGATCCTGCCCGAGAGCAACAAGCTCAAGGTGCTCGTCTCCATCTTCGGCCGCGAGACCCCCGTCGAGCTGGCCTTCAACCAGGTCGCCAAGCTCTAAGTGGTCAGGGGGCTCCGCCCCCCGACTGGCTCCCGCAGTTGCTGCGCCCCGAGGGGCGGCTGCGCCGCGGGGGAGCGGGCTTCGCCCGCACAACTTCACAGATGTCCGAGGCCGTGGACGGCCTCGGATCACGAAGACGCCGTCTTCGTGATGCAACCGGGTCATCGCCCAGGGCGTCGGCCCACAACCAAGGAGAGCACATGCCCCCCAAGAAGAAGGTCTCCGGCTTCATCAAGCTGCAGATCCAGGCCGGCGCCGCCACCCCGGCCCCGCCCGTCGGCCCCGCGCTGGGTCAGCACGGCGTCAACATCATGGAGTTCGTCAAGGCCTACAACGCCGCGACGGAGTCCCAGCGTGGCAACGTCATCCCGGTCGAGATCACGGTCTACGAGGACCGCTCGTTCACCTTCATCACCAAGACCCCGCCGGCCGCCGAGCTCATCAAGAAGGCCGCGGGCGTGGGCAAGGGCTCGGGTGAGCCGCACAAGACCAAGGTCGGGACGCTGACCGACGCGCAGCTCACCGAGATCGCCGAGATGAAGATGGCCGACCTCAACGCCAGCGACCTGGACATGGCCAAGCGCATCATCGCCGGCACCGCCCGGTCGATGGGCATCACCACCAGCTGAACCTCCGGGGTATGCCTCCGCCCGCCGGGCGGACGGCCTACCACGAACCCTGTGGCAGGGCCCGCTTCGGCCCGTCCGACCACAGCTCCACCACTCATCACGAGGAGTCACACATGAAGCGCAGCAAGGCCTACCGCGCCGCGGCGGACAAGCTCTCCGAGGGGTCGTTCTACACCCCCCGCGAGGCGATCCGCCTGGCCAAGGAGACCTCCACCACGAAGTTCGACCCGACCGTCGAGGTCGCCCTGCGCCTGGGCGTCGACCCGCGCAAGGCCGACCAGCTGGTCCGCGGCACCGTCAACCTGCCCGGCGGCACCGGCAAGACCGCCCGCGTCCTCGTCTTCGCCAACGGCGACAAGGCGCAGGCCGCCCTGGACGCGGGCGCCGACCACGTCGGCTCGGACGACATGATCGAGAAGGTGTCCGGCGGTTGGACCGACTTCGACGCCGTCGTCGCGACCCCGGACCTCATGGGCAAGGTCGGCCGGCTGGGCAAGGTGCTCGGCCCCCGCGGCCTCATGCCGAACCCCAAGACCGGCACCGTCACGATGGACACCGGCAAGGCCGTGTCCGACATCAAGGGCGGCAAGATCGAGTTCCGCGTGGACAAGCACAGCAACCTCCACTTCATCATCGGCAAGACCTCCTTCGACGAGGCGACCCTGGCCAGCAACTACGCCGCCGCGATCGAGGAGATCCTGCGGCTGAAGCCGGCCAGCTCCAAGGGCCGCTACGTCACCAAGGCGACCATGTCGACGACCATGGGCCCCGGCATCCCGATGGACCCGGCCCGCGTCGGCAGCGTCCTGGAGACCGCGCCGGCCGAGTGACCCATCGCTGAGCGACGCGACGCCCCCGGAGAGCCTCGGCTCCCGGGGGCGTCGTCGTTCGTCCTCCCTCGACCTGGGCAATGTTGTGCACCACAGGCAGCCCTCTCGACGGGGTCTGCCGTGCATACCCTTGCCCAGGTCTGGGTAGGAGCCACCGGGGGTGCGCATCCTTGCCCAGGTTCCCTCAGAGGAGCGGCCCGGCCTGTGGACAAGATCCGACGGGTATGCCTGCCACGGGCCAGACTCGCTGCATGGATCAGGAGGTCGTGGCTCTGCTCGAGGCGCAGGGTGGCGCGGGTGCGGTGCACCAGCTGCTCGGGGCGGGGTGCTCGAGACGGACCGTCGAGCGACTGGTCCGTACCGGGGTTCTGGTCCGCGTCCGCCGGGATGCGCTCGTGCTCGCCACCGCGCTGCGTGGCATCACCCCGTGGGAGCGCCGTGCGCTGCGCGCCCGGGCCGTGGGGTTCAGCCTGGCCCACCCTCGCGGGGGCGCCGATCCTGCGGTGCACGCGCTGAGCCATCAGAGTGCCTTCGCGGTGCGGGAGCAGCCCTACGGTGGAGGTGGTGAGGACATCCACCTCTCGCGTCTCGACGGGCATCGTGGTCGACGGGACGGAGCCGTCTGGGTCCACGCACCGGTGCCGGCGACGTGGGCCGCCGAGGAGGACGGGCTGCTCGTGGTGCACCCGGCGATGGCCGCGCTGCAGGTGGCGGCCGCGTCGGGGCCGGAGTCCGGGCTCATCTGCCTCGACGGGGTGCTCCACTCGGCCGCTCTGGCCGATGCCGAGGCGCACGGGCAGGGGATCGACGTGGTCCGCCGGGGAGGTGTCCCGCCCGGTCGGGAGATGGTGCGTGTCGGACGTCAGCTGGAGGCAGCCCTGAGCGCCGGCTTCGGGCGGGGTCGGCCCGCTGCGGAGCAGGTGGTGGAGGCCGCCGACGCCCGGAGCGAGTCACCGGGGGAGAGCCGGAGCCGGTGGCTCGTCGAAGTGCTCGGGCTGGGGCCGTGCACGCCGCAGTTCGCCGTCCGGGACGGCAGCGTGCTCGTCGGGTATGCCGACCTCAAGCTCGACCGGTGGGCTGTCCTGCTGGAGTTCGACGGCTCGGTGAAGTACTCCGGTCTGGACGACCTGCTGTCCGAGAAGGAGCGCGAGGACCGGCTTCGTGAGCTCGGCTACGAGGTCGTCCGGATCACGTGGGCCGACCTGGCGCGACCGCACCTGGTCCGGCAGCGCATCCTCGCCGCCATCGCCCGTGCCGAGGCGCGGCGAGCGGTGCCGGGGTGAGGCAGGGGAGTTCTCACGCCGCCGAGGCGCACCTGGGCAAGGCTGTGCACCACCAGCAGCCTTCTCGACGGCGCTTCGGGTGCACAGCCTTGCCCAGGTCGGCCGGGGGAGGGGGACGGCGCATCGGGTGCCTACCCTTGCCCAGGTCGGCCGTGCGGCGCAGGTCGGCGGGGGATGGCGTGTGCGATGCCTAGCCTTGCCCAGGTCGGGCGGCGGACTCAGCGGCGCGAGACCTCGGGCAGGCGCCAGGAGACGACCGCGCCCAGCAGCCCCAGGACGGCGAGGAAGACCAGCGCGGGCACCGTGCCGAGGGTGGCCAGGCCCGCACTGATCGCGCCGGTCACCAGCAGGATGACGCCCATCGCCGTGTTCGAGACGGCGACGTAGCGGGTGCGCCGGTCGCCCTCGGCGACGTCCACGACATACGTCTTGCGCGCCACCCGGACACCGACGTGCACCAGGCTGAGCAGCAGGTATGCCGCGACCAGCGACGCCAGGAGTGCTGCCGAGCCCGGCGGGAGCGCGAGCACGGCGGCGACGGCGAGCAGGACCACGACCGACGCCACGAGCGCCCCGACGACCATGACCAGCCGGCTGGACCGGTCGGCGAGCCCGCCGAAGACCCGGCCGCCGACCACCGAGGCCACCCCCTGCGCGATGACGAAGGACCCCAGGCCGCTGAGCAGGCCGGCGCCGCCGGCGCCCACGGCGAGCGACACCAGGAAGGGCGGCGCGAGCGCCGAGACGAGCAGCAGCCCACGGGCCAGCACGAAGTGCCGGAAGGCCGCGTCCTGCCGCAGCAGCTGCACGGTCTCGGTCCACCACGGCTCCCGCGCGTCCTCGGGATCCTGCGGCGTTCGGGGATGCCGGCATACACCACCACGGCGATCGCCCACATCAGCGCTGCTCCCAGGAGGAAGGCCGCCAGCACCGGCGCCCCGAGGTCCGGGCCCAGCAGGTGCAGCGTGACCCCGATGACCAGCGCCGCCGCCCCGGACACCATGGTCGCCGCGCCGGTGACCTGTCCCCGTTGCCCCTTCGGCACCGTGCGCCCCTGCACGTCCTTGGCCGCCATGGAGCACAGGCACCGCGCCAGCGCGAAGAGCGCGAGGGCGAGGAGCACCGCGAGCCCCGCGATGATCCCCTCCAGCAGCAGGGCCGCGCCGGCCATCGCGACCGTCGCCAGGGCCTGGCCTCCCGCGCCGACCATCCAGACGCGGGTGCGCCGTCGGTGCGCCACCACCCACGGGGTCAGGGCGGCCTGCGGCAGCATGGACCCGGACTCGCGGATAGGGACGAGCAGCCCCACCAGCGCGGCCGGTGCTCCCACCACCGCCAGCAGCCAGGGCAGCACCGTCTTGGCGTTGACCACCTGGTCGCCGATGCTCTGCAGGGCGCCCGCGGCGATGAGCCGCACCCCACCCCGGCTCACCCGCTCGGTCCCGCCGAAGTCCTCCTCGGCCTCCTGGTCCGCGGAGACGAACCGGTGGTACCACCGCTCCCACGTCGACTGCTCGCTCACCGCACCATGGTGCCCAACGCGCCGGCGGCCGCTGCGGCCGGCTCCGGGGATTTGGGCGCACCCCCGGTATGCCGTAGCCTGGGGGCATACCCAAGACCGCCGGTTGTCGGTGTTCCCGGAGCGCGAGAGCGAGCCGGAGGCGCCGACCGAAGGTCCTGACCACGTCGGGGCGCCAGCGCAGGTGTGATCAGAGCTCTGCTCGCCGGCCTTCGCCGGAGAACCTCGAGCCCCGGTGCGCCTGCGCCGGGGCTCTCGTCGTGCCAGGCCATGGGGTAGCCGGCACCACGACGTGAAGGAGGCCAGTATGGCGACGCCCGAGAAGGTTGCTGCCATCGCCGAGCTGACGGAGAAGTTCCGCAGCTCCGGTGGGGCCGTGCTCACGGAGTACCGCGGGCTGCGGGTGAGCCAGATCACCGAGCTGCGCGCCTCCATGCGTGAGCACGCCACCTACGCCGTGGTGAAGAACACGCTGACCAAGCGTGCTGCTGCCGAGGCCGGCATCGACGGCCTCGACGAGCACCTCCAGGGGCCCACGGCCATCGCCTTCGTCACCGGTGACCCGGTGGAGGCGGCCAAGGGGCTGCGTGACTTCGCCAAGGCCAACCCGGCCCTGGTCATCAAGGCAGGCGTCCTCGACGGCAAGTCGCTGACGCCCGACGAGATCACCACGCTCGCGGACCTCGAGTCCCGCGAGGTCCTGCTGGCCAAGCTGGCGGGTGCCATGAAGGGCAACCTGTCCAAGGCCGTCGGCCTGTTCGCCGCCCCGATGTCCACGACCGCTCGGGTCGTGGAGTCGCTGCGCGCGAAGGTCGAGGAGCAGGGCGGGTCCGCCGCCGCGACCGAGTCGGCGCCGGCCGACGAGGCCGACACCACCGCCGAGGCAGCCGAGCCTGCCGAGGCGACCACCGACGTCGCCGAGGGTGGCGACGAGAGCTGACCGCACCGGCTCCGGCCACCGCGATCAGCACATTCATCACAACGCCACTCACGGCACACAACAGGAAGGAACGCCCATCATGGCGAAGCTGAGCACCGAGGAGCTCCTGGAGCAGTTCAAGGAGATGACCCTCATCGAGCTGTCCGAGTTCGTCAAGGCCTTCGAGGACACCTTCGAGGTCACCGCTGCTGCCCCGGTCGCCGTCGCGGCGGCCGGCGCCCCGGCTGCGGGCGGCGGCGACGCCGGCGGCGCTGCCGAGGAGCAGGACGAGTTCGACGTCATCCTCGAGGCGGCCGGCGACAAGAAGATCCAGGTCATCAAGGAGGTCCGCGCGCTGACCTCCCTCGGCCTCAAGGAGGCCAAGGACCTGGTCGACGGGGCCCCGAAGCCGGTCCTGGAGAAGGTCGACAAGGAGGCCGCCGAGAAGGCCAAGGAGCAGCTCGAGGGCGCTGGCGCCACCGTCACGCTCAAGTGAGCCCGGCGGGACCTGCGGGTATGCCGTAGGTCCCGGCCGCTCCACTCCGCCGAGGGCGGGGTCGCGCATCGTCGATGCGGGGCCCCGCCCTCGGTCGTCCCCGGTGTCTCCGTGCCGGAGGTGGTGCACGGACACGACGCGCGAGGTCCCCGTGTGCTTGACGAAGAGGCCTGCGAGGAGGACGATCGGGGGCGCGGGGCTCGTGGGCGGGCGAGTTGGACTCTCGGGGGAGGGGCGTGTAATGTAGTACTTTGCGCTGCCCTACCTCTGCCCTCGATCCCGCCGAAGAGATCGGTGCGCGCGCCGGCCGGTCCGTCGCTGCGCTTGACACCGACACTTCGTGCTGCGTTCTGCGAGCAGACGGGCGACGCCTGACCGCCGCACACATTTAGGCCCGTGGAAGGACCATCCTTGGCTGCCTCGCGCACTGCGAAGAAGACTGTGTCCACCGCTCAGACGCCCTCCGGCCGGCTGAGCTTTGCGAAGATCCGGGAGCCCCTCGAGGTCCCGGACCTTCTCGCCCTCCAGACCGACAGCTTCGACTGGCTGCTCGGCAACGAGGCCTGGCAGGCGCGGGTCGCCGACGCCGAGGCCGAGGGGCGCGACGACATCCCCACCACCTCCGGTCTGGAGGAGATCTTCGAGGAGATCTCGCCGATCGAGGACTTCTCCGGCTCCATGTCCCTGAGCTTCCGGGACCACCGGTTCGAGGAGCAGAAGTACTCCGTCGAGGAGTGCCAGGAGAAGGACATGACCTACTCCGCCCCGCTCTTCGTGACGGCCGAGTTCATCAACAACTCCACCGGTGAGATCAAGAGCCAGACCGTCTTCATGGGCGACTTCCCGCTCATGACGCCGCGCGGCACCTTCATCGTCAACGGCACCGAGCGCGTGGTCGTCTCCCAGCTCGTGCGCAGCCCGGGCGTCTACTTCGAGCGCAGCCTCGACAAGACCTCCGACAAGGACGTCTACTCCGCCAAGGTCATCCCGAGCCGCGGCGCGTGGCTCGAGTTCGAGGTCGACAAGCGCGACCAGGTCGGCGTCCGCGTCGACCGCAAGCGCAAGCAGAGCGTGACGGTGCTGCTCAAGGCGCTGGGTTGGACCAACGACCAGATCCTCGAGGAGTTCGGCGACTACGAGTCGATCCGCCTCACCCTGGAGAAGGACCACACCACCGACCAGGACGAGGCGCTGCTCGACATCTACCGCAAGCTGCGCCCGGGCGAGCCGCCGACCCGCGACGCGGCCGAGGCGCTGCTCAACAACCTCTACTTCAACCCCAAGCGCTACGACCTGGCCAAGGTCGGTCGCTACAAGATCAACAAGAAGCTCGGCCTGCAGGCCCCGCTGTCGGAGTCGGTGCTGGGCACCGACGACATCGTCGCCACGATCAAGTACCTCGTCGCGCTGCACGCCGGCGAGGAGCAGGTCGGCTCCCCGACCGGCGAGGTGCCGGCCGAGGTCGACGACATCGACCACTTCGGCAACCGTCGCCTCCGCAGCGTCGGCGAGCTCATCCAGAACCAGGTGCGCACCGGCCTGTCCCGGATGGAGCGGGTCGTGCGCGAGCGGATGACGACCCAGGACGTCGAGGCGATCACGCCGCAGACCCTGATCAACATCCGGCCGGTCGTCGCCTCCATCAAGGAGTTCTTCGGCACCAGCCAGCTGTCCCAGTTCATGGACCAGAACAACCCGCTGTCCGGGCTGACGCACAAGCGGCGGCTGTCGGCGCTGGGACCGGGTGGTCTGTCCCGCGACCGGGCCGGCATGGAGGTGCGCGACGTGCACCCCAGCCACTACGGCCGCATGTGCCCGATCGAGACCCCCGAGGGTCCCAACATCGGTCTCATCGGCTCGCTGGCCTCCTACGGACGGATCAACCCCTTCGGCTTCGTCGAGACCCCCTACCGGCGGGTCGAGGACGGCAAGGTCACCGATGTCGTCGACTACCTGTCCGCCGGCGAGGAGGACCGCTTCGTCATCGCCCAGGCCAACGCCAAGCTGGACGACGACGGCACTTTCCTCGACGACCGGGTGCTCGTGCGTGCCCGTGAGGGCGAGGCCGTGGACGTGCCCGCCTCCGAGGTGGACTACATGGACGTCTCCGCGCGCCAGATGGTGTCCGCGGCGACCGCGATGATCCCCTTCCTCGAGCACGACGACGCCAACCGTGCGCTCATGGGTGCCAACATGCAGCGGCAGGCGGTGCCGCTGGTCCGCGCCGAGGCCCCGCTCGTGGGCACCGGTATGGAGCACCGCGCCGCGCTCGACTCCGGCGACGTCGTGCGGGCCGCCAAGGCCGGCGCCGTCCAGGAGGTGTCCGCCGACCTGGTGACCGTGGCGAACGACGACGGGACCTACCAGTCCTACAAGATCAACAAGTTCACCCGGTCCAACCAGGGCAACTGCTACAACCAGCAGGTGCGGGTGGACGTCGGCGAGCACGTCGAGGCCGGCCAGCTCCTCGCCGACGGTCCCGCGACCGACGGTGGCGAGATGGCGCTGGGCCGCAACCTGCTCGTGGCCTTCATGCCCTGGGAGGGCTACAACTACGAGGACGCGATCATCCTCTCCCAGCGTCTGGTGCAGGACGACGTGCTCTCCTCGATCCACATCGAGGAGCACGAGATCGACGCCCGCGACACCAAGCTGGGTCCGGAGGAGATCACCCGGGACATCCCGAACGTCTCGGACGACGTCCTCGCCGACCTCGACGAGCGCGGCATCATCCGCATCGGTGCCGAGGTCCGCGACGGCGACCTGCTCGTCGGCAAGGTCACGCCCAAGGGCGAGACCGAGCTGACCCCGGAGGAGCGCCTGCTGCGCGCCATCTTCGGCGAGAAGGCCCGCGAGGTCCGCGACACCTCGATGAAGGTGCCGCACGGCGAGACCGGCACGGTCATCGGTGTCAAGGTCTTCGACCGCGAGGACGGCGACGAGCTGCCCCCGGGCGTCAACCAGCTGGTGCGGGTCTACGTCGCCAACAAGCGCAAGATCACCGACGGCGACAAGCTCGCCGGCCGCCACGGCAACAAGGGCGTCATCTCCAAGATCCTGCCGGTCGAGGACATGCCCTTCCTGGAGGACGGCACGCCGGTCGACGTCGTGCTCAACCCGCTGGGTGTGCCCGGCCGCATGAACATCGGCCAGATCCTCGAGCTGCACCTCGGCTGGGCCGCGGCCCAGGGGTGGTCGATCGAGGGTCAGCCGGAGTGGGCCGAGCTCATCCCGGACGACGCCCGCAGCGCCGAGCCGCGCACCCGCGTGGCCAGCCCGGTCTTCGACGCGCCCGCGAGGAGGAGATCGTCGGTCTGCTGGACTCCACCACGCCGACGCGTGACGGCCAGCGCCTCATCGACTCCAGCGGCAAGACCAAGCTGTTCGACGGCCGCTCCGGCGAGCCCTTCCCGGACGAGATCTCGGTCGGCTACATGTACGTCCTCAAGCTGCACCACCTCGTGGACGACAAGATCCACGCCCGCAGCACCGGGCCGTACTCGATGATCACCCAGCAGCCGCTGGGTGGTAAGGCGCAGTTCGGCGGCCAGCGCTTCGGTGAGATGGAGGTCTGGGCCCTGGAGGCCTACGGCGCCGCCTACGCGCTGCAGGAGCTCCTGACGATCAAGTCCGACGACGTCACCGGACGGGTGAAGGTCTACGAGTCGATCGTCAAGGGCGACAACGTCCCCGAGCCCGGCATCCCCGAGTCCTTCAAGGTGCTCATCAAGGAGATGCAGTCGCTGTGCCTGAACGTCGAGGTCCTGTCCTCCGACGGCAGCCAGATCGACCTGCGCGAGTCGGACACCGAGGTGTTCCGCGCGGCCGAGGAGCTCGGGATCGACCTGAGCCGGCGCGAGCCCAGCTCGGTCGAAGAGGTGTGACGGCGCGAAGCGCCTTGTCACACCTGACGAAAGGCGCCGGGCGCAGCCCGTCTGCGGGCGGCCCGGCACCAACCAAACTTGAGTTCGACTGCATACCTGAGAAAGAAGGCACATAGTGCTGGACGTCAACTTCTTCGACGAGCTGCGGATCGGCCTGGCCACGGCCGAGGACATCCGCACCTGGTCCCACGGCGAGGTCAAGAAGCCGGAGACCATCAACTACCGCACCCTCAAGCCCGAGAAGGACGGCCTCTTCTGCGAGAAGATCTTCGGCCCGACCCGGGACTGGGAGTGCTACTGCGGCAAGTACAAGCGGGTCCGCTTCAAGGGCATCATCTGTGAGCGCTGCGGCGTCGAGGTGACCCGGGCGGGCGTCCGGCGCGAGCGGATGGGCCACATCGAGCTCGCCGCCCCGGTCACCCACATCTGGTACTTCAAGGGTGTCCCGAGCCGGCTCGGCTACCTGCTCGACCTGGCCCCGAAGGACCTGGAGAAGGTCATCTACTTCGCGGCTACATGATCACCTCGGTCGACGAGGAGGGTCGTCACCAGGACCTGCCCAGCCTCGAGGCACAGATCCAGACCGAGAAGAAGGCGCTGGAGAACCGCCGCGACTCCGACGTGGAGGAGCGGGCCAAGAAGCTCGAGACCGACCTGGCCGAGCTGGAGGCCGAGGGTGCGAAGTCCGACGCGAAGCGCAAGGTCAAGGACGGCGCCGAGCGGGAGATGAACCAGATCCGCCGCCGGGCCGACGCTCAGGTCGAGCGCCTGGAGCAGGTCTG
Source organism: Serinicoccus sp. CUA-874 (assembly GCF_001942225.1). NCBI lineage: Bacteria > Bacillati > Actinomycetota > Actinomycetes > Micrococcales > Ornithinimicrobiaceae > Serinicoccus > Serinicoccus sp. CUA-874. The sequence continues at coordinate 27,398 of NZ_MKJZ01000006.1, forward strand.
GGACCGGTTCAAGAACCTCAAGGTCCAGGACCTCGAGGGCGACGAGATCCTCTACCGCGAGATGCGTGACCGCTTCGGCATGTACTTCGAAGGCGGGATGGGTGCCGCGGCGCTGCAGAAGCGGCTGGAGAGCTTCGACCTCGACGCCGAGGCCGAGTCGCTGCGCGAGACCATCGCGACCGGCAAGGGCCAGCGCAAGACCCGCGCCATCAAGCGGCTCAAGGTCGTCACCAGCTTCCTGCAGACCAAGAACGAGCCGGCCGGCATGGTGCTGGACTGCGTCCCGGTCATCCCGCCGGACCTGCGCCCCATGGTGCAGCTCGACGGTGGCCGCTTCGCGACCTCGGACCTCAACGACCTCTACCGCCGTGTCATCAACCGCAACAACCGCCTCAAGCGGCTGCTGGACCTGGGCGCGCCGGAGATCATCGTCAACAACGAGAAGCGCATGCTGCAGGAGGCCGTCGACAGCCTCTTCGACAACGGCCGCCGAGGCCGTGCCGTCACCGGGCCGGGCAACCGGCCGCTGAAGTCGCTGTCCGACATGCTCAAGGGCAAGCAGGGCCGGTTCCGGCAGAACCTGCTCGGCAAGCGCGTCGACTACTCCGGCCGTTCGGTCATCGTCGTCGGCCCGCAGCTGCGGCTGCACCAGTGCGGTCTGCCCAAGCAGATGGCGCTGGAGCTCTTCAAGCCGTTCGTCATGAAGCGGCTGGTCGACCTCGACCACGCGCAGAACATCAAGTCCGCCAAGCGGATGGTCGAGCGTGGCCGCAGCGTCGTGTGGGACGTGCTCGAGGAGGTCATCACCGACCACCCCGTGCTGCTCAACCGCGCCCCCACGCTGCACCGTCTCGGCATCCAGGCCTTCGAGCCGCAGCTGGTCGAGGGCAAGGCAATCCAGATCCACCCGTTGGTCTGCACCGCCTTCAACGCCGACTTCGACGGCGACCAGATGGCGGTCCACGTGCCGCTGTCCGCCGAGGCCCAGGCCGAGGCCCGCATCCTCATGCTGAGCTCCAACAACATCCTCAAGCCGGCCGACGGTCGACCGGTGACCATGCCCACCCAGGACATGATCATCGGGCTGTTCCACCTGACCTCGGAGAGCACCCGGGGCGAGGCCGGCTCGGCCTACCTCGTGGACGAGGACGGCGAGCAGCACCTGCGCAGCTTCGGCTCGGTCGCGGAGGCGCGCATGGCCTTCGATGCCGGCCAGATCGAGCTGGGCAGCCGGATCCGGCTGCGGCTCAACCAGACCGCGACCCCGGAGGGCTTCGAGCTGCCCGAGGGAGCGGAGGTCAGCGAGGACGGTGTCGTCGACACCTTCGTCCTGGAGACCACGTTGGGCCGGGCGCTGTTCAACGACGCGCTGCCGCCGAACTACGCCTACATCGACGATGTCGTGGACAAGAAGCGGCTCTCCGCGATCGTCAACGACCTCGCCGAGCGCTACACCAAGGTGCAGGTCGCGGCCAGCCTGGACTCGCTCAAGGACGCCGGCTACCACTGGGCGACCCGGTCGGGCACCACGGTGGCGGTCTCCGACGTGCAGACGCCGGAGCGCAAGACCGAGATCCTGTCCTCCTACGAGGAGAAGGCGGCGAAGGTCCAGCTCCAGTACGAGCGCGGTCTGATCACCGAGACGAGCGCCGGCAGGAGCTCATCGAGATCTGGACCCAGGCGACCAACGAGGTGGCCAAGGAGCTCGAGACCTCGATGCCCAAGGACAACACCATCTACCGGATGGTGACCTCGGGTGCGCGAGGCAACTGGTTCCAGCTGCGGCAGATCGCCGGGATGCGCGGCCTCATGGCCAACCCGAAGGGCGAGATCATCCCGCGTCCGATCAAGTCCAACTTCCGCGAGGGCCTGTCGGTGCTGGAGTTCTTCATCTCCACGCACGGTGCCCGCAAGGGTCTGGCGGACACCGCGCTGCGGACCGCCGACTCGGGCTACCTCACCCGCCGCCTGGTGGACGTCAGCCAGGACGTCATCATCCGCGAGGACGACTGCGGCACCGACCGTGGCTTCGTCATGCCGATCGCCCAGGCCGGCGCCGAGGGTGGTCTGCGCGAGCACGACGACGTCGAGACCGCGGTCTACGCCCGCGTCCTCGCCGCCGACGTGGAGGTGGACGGCGAGGTCCTGGCCCAGGCGGGGATCGACCTCGGCGACGTGGTCATCGACAAGCTCGTGGCCGCCGGCGTCGAGGAGGTGAAGGTCCGCTCGGTCCTCACCTGCGAGTCCCTGGTCGGCACCTGCGCCAAGTGCTACGGCCGCTCGCTGGCCACCGGCAAGCTGGTCGACATCGGTGAAGCCGTCGGCATCATCGCGGCCCAGTCCATCGGTGAGCCCGGGACACAGCTGACGATGCGCACCTTCCACACCGGTGGTGTGGCCGGTGACGACATCACCCAGGGTCTGCCGCGTGTGGTCGAGCTCTTCGAGGCCCGCACCCCGAAGGCGGTCGCCCCGATCGCCGAGGCGACCGGCCGGATCGAGGTCGAGGACACCGACAAGACGCGTCGGCTGCTGCTCACCCCGGACGACGGCAGCGACGAGCATGCCTACCCGGTCAGCAAGCGCGCGCGCCTGCTGGTCTCGGACGGCGAGCACGTCCAGGTCGGCACCCAGCTCGTGGTCGGTGCGATCGACCCCAAGCAGGTGCTGCGCATCCTCGGCCCCCGGGCCACCCAGCAGCACCTGGTCGACCAGGTGCAGGGCGTCTACCGCCAGCAGGGTGTGTCGATCCACGACAAGCACATCGAGGTCATCGTGCGGCAGATGCTGCGCCGGGTGACGATCATCGAGGCCGGCGACACCGAGCTGCTGCCGGGCACGCTCGCCGAGCGCGGTCGCTTCGAGACCGAGAACCGACGGGTCGTCTCCGAGGGCGGTCGTCCCGCCTCGGGCCGTCCCGAGCTCATGGGCATCACCAAGGCCTCGCTGGCGACCGACTCCTGGCTCTCCGCGGCCTCCTTCCAGGAGACCACCCGCGTCCTCACCGAGGCCGCGATGGAGGCCAAGAGCGACCCGCTGCTGGGTCTGAAGGAGAACGTCATCCTCGGCAAGCTGATCCCCGCGGGGACCGGCCTGACGCGCTACCGCAACCTGACGGTGGAGCCGACCGAGGAGGCCAAGGCCGCCGCGTACGCCGTCCCGGACTACGAGGACTTCGACTACGCCGGCACCTTCGGCCAGGGCAGCGGCGAGGCCGTCCGTCTCGACGACGTCCCCATGGACGAGCCGCGCTACTGACGCGGGGACCGGTCGGCGCCACGCGTCGACCGCGCACGCACGGGCGGGTATGCCGGTGCTCGGCATACCCGCCCGTGGCGGTCCTGCGAGGATTTGTCCGCGTGCCGCGAGGCCGGTACTCTGGAGAGTCGTGCGTGGGCTAGGTCCTGCGCACGCGTCGGCGCCTCACGCCGGCACCCATCTCTCGCCGGGCAGTCCGCCCCGGCCCTGGCCCCGCACGACCGGGCGTCCGGGCGCCGGGCGGGAAGTGCAGGGGAGAGCAGCGTGTCCGACACGCCCGACCTCGGGTGTCGAAGACAGGCCCAACCCTAGGAGCGTGACCCGCGGGGCCGGCACGGCCGCGCGGCGAGCGAGGACCAACGACGACTGACGGAGACTCAGTGCCTACGATCAACCAGCTCGTCCGCAAGGGCCGGCAGGACAAGGTCAAGAAGACCAACTCCCCGGCCCTCAAGGGCAACCCGCAGCGCCGAGGCGTCTGCACCCGCGTCTACACGACCACCCCCAAGAAGCCGAACTCCGCCCTGCGCAAGGTCGCCCGTGTGCGCCTCACCAGCGGCGTGGAGGTCACGGCCTACATCCCGGGCGTCGGTCACAACCTCCAGGAGCACTCGATCGTGCTCGTCCGCGGCGGCCGGGTCAAGGACCTCCCCGGTGTCCGCTACAAGATCATCCGCGGATCCCTGGACACCCAGCGTCCGGGGCCGCAACCAGGCCCGGTCCCGCTACGGCGCCAAGAAGGAGAAGAAGTAATGCCTCGTAAGGGCCCCGCTCCGAAGCGCCCCCTCATCAACGACCCGGTCTACGGCTCGACCCTCGTCACCCAGCTGGTCAACAAGATCCTGCTGGACGGCAAGAAGGCGACCGCCGAGCGCATCGTCTACGGCGCCCTCGAGGGCTGCCGGGCCAAGACCGGCACCGACCCCGTGCAGACACTGAAGCGTGCGCTGGACAACGTCAAGCCGGCGCTGGAGGTCAAGTCCCGCCGCGTCGGTGGTGCGACCTACCAGGTCCCGATCGAGGTCAAGCCCGGCCGTAGCACCACGCTCGCGCTGCGCTGGCTCGTCGGCTACTCCCGGCAGCGCCGCGAGAAGACGATGACCGAGCGCCTCATGAACGAGATCCTCGACGCGAGCAACGGTCTGGGTGCCGCGGTCAAGCGCCGCGAGGACACCCACAAGATGGCCGACGCCAACAAGGCGTTCGCGCACTACCGCTGGTAAGCGACACCGCGGTTCACCCCCTCCCGACGAAGACCCGACCAGAGAAGAGAGACTGTGGCACTCGACGTCCTCACGGACCTCAACAAGGTCCGCAACATCGGCATCATGGCGCACATCGATGCCGGCAAGACGACGACCACCGAGCGGATCCTGTTCTACACCGGCATCAACTACAAGATCGGTGAGACGCACGACGGCGCCTCCACGATGGACTGGATGGAGCAGGAGCAGGAGCGTGGCATCACGATCACCTCCGCCGCGACGACGACGTTCTGGAAAGACAACCAGATCAACATCATCGACACCCCGGGGCACGTCGACTTCACCGTCGAGGTGGAGCGGTCCCTGCGCGTGCTCGACGGTGCCGTCGCCGTCTTCGACGGCAAGGAGGGCGTCGAGCCGCAGTCCGAGACCGTCTGGCGGCAGGCGGACAAGTACGACGTCCCCCGCATCTGCTTCGTCAACAAGATGGACAAGCTCGGGGCCGACTTCTACTTCACCGTGCAGACCATCAAGGACCGCCTGGGGGCGACCCCGCTGGTGATCCAGCTGCCGATCGGCGCCGAGAGCGACTTCATCGGTGTCGTCGACCTCATCAAGATGCGTGCCCTCACCTGGCGCGGCGAGGTCGCCAAGGGTGAGGACTACGTCGTCGAGGACATCCCCGCCGACCTCCAGGCCAAGGCCGAGGAGTACCGCGAGACGCTCGTCGAGCAGGTCGCCGAGGCCACCGACGAGCTGATGGAGAAGTACCTCGAAGAGGGCGAGCTCACCGAGGAGGAGCTGGTCGCCGGCATCCGCGCGATGACCGTCAACAGCCAGGCCTACCCGGTCATGTGCGGCTCCGCCTTCAAGAACAAGGGTGTCCAGCCCATGCTGGACGCGGTCATCTCCTACCTGCCCTCCCCGCTGGACGTCCCGCCGATGATCGGCCACGACCCCAGCGACGAGAGCGTCGAGCTGACCCGTCGCCCCGACTCGACCGAGCCGTTCTCCGGCCTGGCCTTCAAGGTGGCGACGCACCCGTTCTTCGGCACGCTGACCTACGTGCGCGTCTACTCGGGCAAGATCGACGCCGGTCAGCCCGTCTACAACGCCACCAAGGGCCGCAAGGAGCGCATCGGCAAGCTGTTCCAGATGCACTCCAACAAGGAGAACCCTGTCGGCACCGCGTCGGCCGGTCACATCTACGCGATGATCGGCCTCAAGGACACGACCACCGGTGACACGCTCTCGGACATGAACCAGCACATCGTGCTGGAGTCCATGAGCTTCCCGGAGCCGGTCATCCACGTGGCGATCGAGCCCAAGACCAAGGGCGACCAGGAGAAGCTGTCCACCGCGATCCAGAAGCTGGTCCAGGAGGACCCCACCTTCACCGTCCGGCTGGACGAGGAGACCGGTCAGACCGTCATCGGCGGGATGGGCGAGCTGCACCTGGACGTCTTCGTGGACCGCATGAAGCGCGAGTTCAAGGTCGAGGCCAACGTCGGCGCCCCGCAGGTCGCCTACCGCGAGACCATCAAGAAGGTCGTGGAGAAGTACGACTACACCCACAAGAAGCAGACCGGTGGGTCGGGTCAGTTCGCCAAGGTCCAGCTGACCTTCGAGCCGCTGGACACCGCGGAGGGCGAGCTCTACGAGTTCGACAACTCGGTGACCGGTGGGCGTGTCCCCAAGGAGTACATCCCCTCGGTGGACCAGGGCATCCAGGACGCCATGCAGGTCGGCATCCAGGCCGGCTACCCGGTGGTCGGCATCAAGGCCACCCTGCTGGACGGCGCCTACCACGACGTCGACTCCTCCGAGATGGCGTTCAAGATCGCCGGCTCGATGGCCTTCAAGGAGGCCGCTCGCCGCGCCAACCCGGTGCTGCTCGAGCCGATGATGGCCGTCGAGGTCCGGACCCCGGAGGACTACATGGGGGACGTCATCGGCGACCTCAACTCCCGCCGTGGCCAGATCCAGTCCATGGAGGACATCTCCGGTGCCAAGGTCGTCAAGGCCGTGGTGCCGCTGTCCGAGATGTTCGGGTACGTTGGTGACCTCAGGTCCCGGACCCAGGGTCGTGCCAACTACACGATGCAGTTCGACTCCTACGCCGAGGTTCCCAAGAACGTCGCCGAGGAGATCATCAAGAAGGTCCGCGGCGAGTGAGCCCGCTCACTCCGTCCGCGGAGTGATGGACCGAGCAACACCCATCCCAGACGTCGGCACCGGCACCGAGCCGGTGACGACTGCACATCCCGAGTCCAACAGGAGGACACGAAAGTGGCGAAGGCCAAGTTCGAGCGGAGCAAGCCGCACGTCAACATCGGCACCATCGGTCACATCGACCACGGCAAGACCACCCTCACGGCTGCCATCTCCAAGGTGCTGCACGACAAGTACCCGGAGTTGAACCAGGCCTCGCCCTTCGACTCCATCGACAAGGCGCCCGAGGAGAAGCAGCGCGGGATCACGATCTCGATCGCGCACATCGAGTACCAGACGGAGAAGCGTCACTACGCGCACGTCGACTGCCCCGGTCACGCCGACTACGTCAAGAACATGATCACCGGCGCGGCCCAGATGGACGGTGCGATCCTCGTGGTCGCCGCCACCGACGGCCCGATGCCGCAGACCAAGGAGCACGTCCTCCTGGCCCGTCAGGTCGGCGTCCCCTACATCGTCGTGGCGCTGAACAAGGCCGACATGGTCGACGACGAGGAGATCATGGAGCTCGTCGAGATGGAGGTCCGCGAGCTGCTCTCCTCCTACGAGTTCCCGGGCGACGACCTGCCGGTCGTCAAGGTCTCCGCGCTCAAGGCGCTGGAGGGCGACGAGGAGTGGGCCAACACCATCCTCGAGCTCATGGACTCCGTGGACGAGTACATCCCGGAGCCGGAGCGCGACCTGGACAAGCCGTTCATGATGCCCGTCGAGGACGTCTTCACGATCACCGGTCGTGGCACCGTCGTCACCGGTCGTATCGAGCGCGGCATCCTCAAGGTCAACGAGGAGATCGAGATCGTGGGTATCCGCCCCGGCTCGAGCAAGACGACCGTCACCGGCATCGAGATGTTCCGCAAGCTGCTCGACGAGGGCCGTGCGGGTGAGAACGTCGGCCTGCTGCTGCGTGGCACCAAGCGCGAGGACGTCGAGCGCGGCCAGGTCATCGTCAAGCCCGGCACCATCACCCCGCACACCGAGTTCGAGGCGCAGGCCTACATCCTGTCCAAGGACGAGGGTGGCCGGCACACGCCGTTCTACGACAACTACCGTCCGCAGTTCTACTTCCGGACCACGGACGTCACCGGTGTCGTGCACCTGCCCGAGGGCACCGAGATGGTCATGCCCGGCGACAACACCGACATGAAGGTCGAGCTGATCCAGCCGATCGCCATGGAGGAGGGCCTGATGTTCAACATCCGCGAGGGCGGCCGCACCGTCGGTGCCGGCCGGGTCACCAAGATCCTCAAGTGATCTGACCCCTCACGGTCGCGAAGGCCCCCGTCATCCGTGACGGGGGCCTTCGCGCGTCCCGACCAGGACCGGCCGGCGCCGGGACGACACGACGTCGTCGCACTACAGTGCCGGACGGTGGACCGCTCCCGAGTCCAGGAGGCCTCGTGCTCGTCTGGTATGCCGCCTACGGGTCCAACCTGCACCGCGGCCGCTTCCTGCGCTACCTGCAGGGCGGTCGACCCGACGGGGCGCACCGCACCTACGCGGGCGCCCGTGACGCCGCCGCGCCGCGGGACGACGTCGCCTACCACCTGCCCGGACAGCTCCGGTTCGGGTGGACCTCGCCCACGTGGGGCGGGGGGATCGCCTTCTACGAGGCGAGCGGTGGCGAGGGGCGGCCGTCCGGGGCGGAGCCGGAGGAGGGGGAGGGCCCGGAGGTCCTGGCCCGCGCCTACCTCCTCACCGACGAGCAGTTCGCCGATGTCGTCGCCCAGGAGATGCGGCGTGCCCCCGGCGCCGCGCTCGACCTGACGCCGACCTTGCGCGCCGGGCGGCACGCGTACGGCCCGGGGCGCTACGAGACGGTGCACCACGTGGGTGACCTCGAGGGCCGTCCCGTCCTCACCTTCACCGCGGACCGCCCGACCGACCTGTCGGAGAACGCCCCGGCCCCGGCCTACCTCCGCACCATCGCGAGCGGGCTCGTGGACGCGCACCGGCTCAGTCTCGACGAGGTGGTGAGGTACCTCCGACGCAGCCCGGCGGTGGGTGCCGCGTGGACCCCGGGAGAGCTGACCGAGCTGCTGGGGGAGGGGAACACCCTCGCCGGGCCGCCCCCGCCAGGGTCGATTTGAGGTGCTGCCGCGCTTCGTGGCACACTAGACAGGTTGCTTGGCGCGCGGCGTGCACCCATGTGCGCGTCGCCGGCCGTCCAGCACGCATCCCTGACACGGACGCGGGCGACGGCAGCGCCGGCCCCGGCCGAGCCGGGCACGGACACCGCCCAGATCGATGGAGAGATCCATGGGTGACGTCCGCGGGAGGCGCGACACGCCCGACCGCGGGGGTCGGTGGCCACCCGTGCCCGACGGTCGGCCCACGAATGTTCCAGATGGACGACGAGAGAGAGTCAGACAAGCGATGGCGGGACAGAAGATCCGCATCCGGCTGAAGTCGTACGACCACGAGGTCATCGACAGCTCGGCGCGCAAGATCGTTGACACGGTGACCCGTGCCGGCGCCACCGTGGTCGGCCCGGTGCCGCTGCCGACGGAGAAGAACGTCTTCTGCGTCATCCGGTCGCCGCACAAGTACAAGGACAGCCGCGAGCACTTCGAGATGCGCACCCACAAGCGGCTGATCGACATCGTCGACCCCACCCCCAAGGCGGTCGACTCCTTGATGCGTCTCGACCTCCCGGCGGACGTCAACATCGAGATCAAGCTGTGAGTGTGACGACGATGACTATGGCAACCACTGCATCGACCACGACGCGCACCCTCAAGGGCGTCCTCGGCGAGAAGCTCGGCATGACCCAGGTCTGGGACGCGAGAACCGCCTGGTCCCGGTCACGGTCATCAAGGCCGGTCCGGCCGTCGTCACCCAGGTGCGCAACGCCGAGACCGACGGCTACGACGCGGTCCAGATCGCCTTCGGGGCGATCGACCCGCGCAAGGTGACCCAGCCGCTCAAGGGGCACTTCGCCAAGGCCGGGGTCACCCCCCGCCGGCACGTCGCCGAGCTGCGCACCGCCGACGCCGCCGACTACGAGCTCGGCCAGGAGATCACGGCCGAGGCCTTCGAGGGCGGCCAGAAGGTGGACGTCACCGGCACCACCAAGGGCAAGGGCTTCGCGGGCGTCATGAAGCGTCACGGCTTCTCCGGCGTCGGCGCCTCGCACGGTGCCCACCGCAACCACCGCAAGCCGGGGTCCATCGGTGGCTGCGCCACCCCGGGCCGCGTCTTCAAGGGCCTGCGCATGGCCGGCCGCATGGGCGGCGAGCGCCAGACCACCTCGAACCTGACCGTCCACGCCGTGGACGCGGACAAGGGCCTGCTGCTCATCAAGGGTGCCGTCCCCGGCCCCCGCGGCGGCGTCGTCCTCGTGCGCACGGCCGCGAAGGGTGCGTGAACCAGCTATGACCACCATCACCATCACCAAGCCCGCAGGCGGTGACGCCGGCACCGTGGACCTGCCCGCCGAGCTCTTCGACGTGCAGACCAACGTGCCGCTCATCCACCAGGTCGTCGTGGCGCAGCTCGCCGCGGCGCGCCAGGGCACCCACGCCACCAAGACCCGCGGCGCCGTCCGCGGCGGTGGCCGCAAGCCCTACCGCCAGAAGGGGACCGGTCGCGCCCGTCAGGGCTCGACCCGGGCGCCGCAGTTCGCCGGCGGTGGCACGGTCCACGGGCCGCAGCCGCGCAGCTACGCCCAGAAGACCCCCAAGAAGATGAAGGCCGCCGCCCTGCGCGGTGCGCTGTCCGACCGGGCGCGGCACGGGCGTATCCACGTCCTGTCCGCCCTCGTCGAGGGGGAGGCCCCGTCGACGAAGACCGCCCGCACGGCGCTGCTGGCGCTCTCGGACCGCCCGAACTTCCTCGTGGTCCTGGACCGCGCGGACGAGCTCGGTCTGCGCAGCGTGCGCAACATGGCCGAGGTCCACGTGCTCTTCGTCGACCAGCTCAACACCTACGACGTGCTGTGCGCCGACGACGTGGTCTTCACCCAGGCGGCCCTGGACACCTTCATCTCCGGCCCCGCCGCGACTGCCGAGGAGACCGAGTGAGCACTGCATTCAGCACCCAGAAGGACCCGCGGGACATCCTGCTCTCGCCGGTCGTGTCGGAGAAGTCCTACGCGCTGCTCGACCAGGGGAAGTACACCTTCCTGGTCGACCCCCGCGCCAACAAGTCGGAGATCAAGAAGGCCGTCGAGTCGATCTTCGACGTCAAGGTCTCCTCGGTGCACACGATGAACCGCCAGGGCAAGGCCCGCCGCACCCGCTTCGGCATGGGGCGGCGCAAGGACACGAAGCGGGCCATCGTCACGCTCCGTGAGGGCTCCATCGACATCTTCGGCACGCTCTGAGCGCCGGGACACGAGAAGCTAGAGGACTTTCGAGAATGGCTATTCGCAAGTACAAGCCGACGACGCCGGGCCGCCGTGGCTCGAGCGTGGCCGACTTCGTCGAGGTGACCCGCTCCACCCCGGAGAAGTCGCTGGTCAAGCCGCTGTCCAAGACGGGCGGCCGCAACACCTCGGGTCGCATCACGACGCGGCACATTGGTGGTGGCCACAAGCGCGCCTACCGGGTCATCGACTTCCGTCGGGCCGACAAGGACGGCGTGAACGCCAAGGTCGCGCACATCGAGTACGACCCCAACCGCACCGCCCGCATCGCGCTGCTGCACTACACCGACGGCGAGAAGCGCTACATCATCGCGCCGAACCGGCTGAAGCAGGGCGACACGGTCGAGAACGGCCCGTCCGCGGACATCAAGCCCGGCAACAACCTGCCGCTGCGCAACATCCCGGTGGGTACCGTCATCCACGCCATCGAGCTGCGGCCCGGTGGGGGAGCCAAGATCGCCCGCTCCGCCGGTGCCCGCGTGCAGCTGGTCGCCAAGGAGGGCTCGATGGCCCAGCTCCGGATGCCTTCCGGCGAGATCCGCAACGTCGACGCGCGCTGCCGCGCGACGATCGGCGAGGTCGGCAACGCCGAGCAGAGCAACATCAGCTGGGGCAAGGCCGGCCGCATGCGGTGGAAGGGCAAGCGCCCGACCGTCCGCGGTGTCGTCATGAACCCGGTCGACCACCCGCACGGTGGTGGAGAGGGCCGGACCTCCGGTGGCCGCCACCCGGTGAGCCCCTGGGGCCAGCCCGAGGGTCGTACCCGCAAGCCCAACAAGCCCAGCGACAAGCTCATCGTGCGCCGTCGCCGGACCGGCAAGAAGCGCTGAGTTTAGGAGCAGTCCGAAGAATGCCTCGCAGCCTGAAGAAGGGCCCGTTCGTCGACGGCCACCTCACCAAGAAGGTGGACGCGCAGAACGAGGCCGGAACCAAGAACGTCATCAAGACCTGGTCCCGCCGGTCGATGATCACCCCCGACATGCTCGGCCACACCCTCGCGGTCCACGACGGCCGCAAGCACGTCCCGGTCTTCGTGACCGAGTCGATGGTCGGTCACAAGCTCGGTGAGTTCGCTCCGACCCGCACGTTCAAGGGTCACGAGAAGGACGACAGGAAGGGTCGCCGGCGATGACGACCACCACGAACAGCACGGAAGAAAGATTCGTCATGGAAGCCAAGGCGCAGGCGCGGTTCGTCCGCGTGACGCCGATGAAGGCGCGCCGTGTCGTCGACCTGATCCGGGGCAAGAGCGTCCCGGAGGCCCAGGCCCTGATGCGGTTCGCTCCGCAGAGCGCCAGCGAGCCGGTGCTCAAGGTCCTGAACAGCGCGGTCGCCAACGCCCGTCACGCCGCGGACAACGCCGGCTCGGGCATCGACGAGGCCAGCCTCGTCGTGGCCTCCGCCTACGTCGACGAGGGCCCGACCATGAAGCGCTTCCGCCCGCGGGCCCAGGGTCGCGCGAGCCGGATCAACAAGCGCACCAGCCACATCACCGTGGTTGTCGCCGAGCAGACCAAGGGAGGTGCCCGCTGATGGGGCAGAAGATCAACCCGAACGGCTACCGCCTGGGCATCACGACCGACCACCGCAGCCGCTGGTTCGCCGACTCCACGAAGGAGGGTCAGCGCTACCGCGACTACGTGAAGGAAGACGTCGCGATCCGTGAGCTGCTGTCGACCGGCATGGACCGGGCCGGCATCTCCAAGGTCGAGATCGAGCGCACCCGGGACCGCGTCCGCGTGGACATCCACACCGCCCGCCCCGGCATCGTCATCGGTCGCCGCGGCGCCGAGGCCGACCGCCTGCGCGGTGCGCTGGAGAAGCTCACCGGGAAGCAGGTGCAGCTCAACATCCTCGAGGTGAAGAACCCGGAGGTGGACGCGCAGCTGGTCGCCCAGGGCATCGCCGAGCAGCTCGCCGCTCGCGTGACCTTCCGTCGCGCGATGCGCAAGGGTATGCAGTCGGCGCTGCGGGCCGGTGCCAAGGGCATCCGGATCCAGTGCTCCGGCCGTCTCGGCGGCGCCGAGATGTCCCGGTCGGAGTTCTACCGCGAGGGCCGGGTGCCGCTGCACACGCTCCGGGCGAACATCGACTACGGCCTCTACGAGGCCAAGACGACCTTCGGGCGCATCGGCGTCAAGGTCTGGATCTACAAGGGCGACCTGACCGCCAAGGAGCTCGCGCGCGAGGAGGCCCAGGCCCCCAGCGGTCGCGGTGACCGCCGCGGTGGCCGAGGCGGCCGTGGCGGATCCGGCGGCGAGCGTCGCGGCCGGGCCCCGCGCCGGGACGAGGCGAGCAGCGCCGAGACCGGTGCCGCGGCTCCTGCGAGCGCGCCGGCCGAGTCGGCCCAGGCCGCCCCCGCCACCACCGAGGGAGGGCAGTCCTGATGTTGATCCCCCGTCGCGTCAAGCACCGCAAGCAGCACCACCCCGGCCGCTCCGGCATGGCCAAGGGTGGCACCCAGCTCGCGTTCGGTGACTACGGCATCCAGGCGCTTGCGCCGGCCTACGTCACCAACCGGCAGATCGAGTCCGCTCGTATCGCCATGACCCGCTACATCAAGCGAGGCGGCAAGGTGTGGATCAACATCTACCCGGACCGTCCGCTGACCAAGAAGCCCGCCGAGACCCGCATGGGTTCGGGCAAGGGCTCGCCCGAGTGGTGGGTGGCCAACGTCAAGCCCGGCCGCGTCATGTTCGAGCTGTCCGGTGTGTCCGAGGACGTCGCCCGCGAGGCGCTCCGTCTGGCGATGCACAAGCTGCCCATGAAGACCCGCTTCGTCTCCCGTGAGGGTGGTGACATCTGATGGCTGTCGGTTCTGCGAACCTGACCCCCGAGCAGCTGCGCGGCCTGGAGGACGGCCCGCTGGCCGACGCTCTGGCCGAGGCCAAGAAGGAGCTGTTCAACCTGCGATTCCAGTCCGCCACCGGGCAGCTGGAGAGCCACGGCCGGCTGCGTGCCGTCCGCAAGGACATCGCGCGCATCTACACCGAGATGCGCGAGCGCGAGCTCGGCATCGGCCGTGAGTCCGACGAGAACGAGAAGGTGGGCTGAGCATGAGCGAGAGCACCCAGACCCAGGCCGAGGAGACCGCGGCGACCGCGGTCGAGGCGCACGAGCCGAGCGAGAGCTCGCTCGGGCACGGCGGTGACCGCAACTACCGCAAGGTGCGGCAGGGCTACGTCGTCAGCGACAAGATGGACAAGACGATCGTCGTCCAGGTCGAGGACCGCGTGAAGCACGGTCTCTACGGCAAGGTCCTGCGGACGACCAACAAGGTCAAGGCCCATGACGCGGACAACACCGCCGGGATCGGCGACCGCGTCCTCATCATGGAGACCCGCCCCCTGTCGGCCACCAAGCGCTGGCGCCTGGTGGAGATCCTGGAGAAGGCCAAGTAAGAACACCCCCCGGGGGCTCGCGCCCCCCGTGCACCCCCACACCACGACGTCTGGCCAGGCTCACGGCATACCGCGTGAGAACCAGCCGGCAGTAGGAGAACGAACAGTGATCCAGCAGGAGTCGCGACTGCGCGTCGCCGACAACACCGGTGCCAAGGAGCTCCTGTGCATCCGTGTGCTCGGTGGCTCCGGCCGCCGCTACGCGGGCATCGGGGACACCATCGTGGCCACGGTGAAGGACGCCATCCCCGGCGGCAACGTCAAGAAGGGCGACGTCGTCAAGGCGGTCATCGTGCGCACCCGCAAGGAGCGTCGGCGCCCCGACGGCAGCTACATCCGTTTCGACGAGAACGCCGCGGTCATCCTCAAGAACGACGGTGACCCCCGCGGTACCCGCATCTTCGGCCCGGTGGGCCGTGAGCTGCGCGACAAGCGATTCATGCGGATCGTCTCGCTCGCGCCGGAGGTGATCTGAGGACATGGCGAAGATGAAGATCAAGAAGAACGACCTGGTGCAGGTCATCGCCGGCAAGGACAAGGGCCTGCAGGGCCGCGTCATCGCCGTGCACACCGACACCGACCGCGTGCTGGTCGAGGGCGTCAACCGCATCACCAAGCACACCCGTGCCGGTGGGCAGCGGGGCGTCAACACCGGTGGCATCCAGGTCCAGGAGGCCCCCATCCACGTGTCCAACGTGATGGTGGTCGACCCGGAGACCAAGACGCCGACCCGGATCCGGACGCGCGTCGAGACGGTGGACCGCGATGGCCGCGACAAGACGGTGCGCACCCGCGTGGCGGTGCGCTCGGGTAAGGACCTGTGAGCATGACTGACACGATCACCGACAACGCGACCGAGCAGGACGCTGCGAGCGCCGCCCCCGCGCCGCGCATGAAGGGCCGCTACCGCGAGGACATCGTCCCCGCGATGACCGAGCAGTTCGCTACGCCAACCCGATGCAGGTGCCCGGGCTGGTCAAGATCACCGTCAACATGGGTGTCGGCGAGGCCGCTCGCGACAGCAAGCTCATCGAGGGCGCCATCCGCGACCTGGCCACCATCACCGGTCAGAAGCCGTCGGTCACGAAGGCCCGCAAGTCGATCGCGCAGTTCAAGCTGCGCGAGGGTATGCCGATCGGTGCGCACGTGACGCTGCGCGGCGACCGCATGTGGGAGTTCCTCGACCGTCTGCTCGCGCTGGCCCTGCCGCGCATCCGCGACTTCCGCGGTCTGTCCCCGCGCCAGTTCGACGGCAACGGCAACTACACCTTCGGCCTCAACGAGCAGTCCATGTTCCACGAGATCGACCAGGACAAGATCGACCGCGTCCGCGGCATGGACATCACGGTCGTGACCACCGCCAAGACCGACGACGAGGGCCGGGCGCTGCTGAAGCACCTGGGCTTCCCGTTCAAGGAGAACTGATGGCCAAGACCGCGCTGATCAACAAGGCCAACCGCAAGCCGAAGTTCGCGGTGCGCGCCTACACCCGCTGCCAGCGGTGCGGCCGTCCGCACTCGGTCTACCGCAAGTTCGGCCTGTGCCGGATCTGCCTGCGCGAGATGGCGCACCGGGGCGAGCTGCCCGGCGTGACCAAGTCGAGCTGGTGACGGCGGCACACCCGCCCGAGCCCACGGCACACCGCACCACCTGCATCTGAGAAACCACCACCTGGAACATCGAAGGTCGCCCGGGAGCCCCGGGGGAAACCGCGATGAGAAAGGGCACGAAGCCCATGACCATGACCGACCCGATCGCGGACATGCTGACCCGGATCCGGAACGCCAACTCGGCGCACAAGGACCAGGTCTCCATGCCGTACTCCAAGCTGAAGTCCACCATCGCCGAGATCCTCAAGGCCGAGGGCTACATCGCCTCCTGGTCCTCTGCGGAGGCCGAGGTGGGCAGCACGCTGATCATCGACCTCAAGTACGGCCCCAACCGGGAGCGCTCCATCGCGGGTGTGCGCCGTGTGTCCAAGCCGGGCCTGCGCGTCTACGCGAAGTCCACCAACCTGCCCCGGGTGCTGGGCGGCCTGGGCGTGGCCATCATCTCCACGTCCTCGGGCCTGCTCACCGACCGCCAGGCGGCCGAGAAGGGCGTCGGCGGCGAAGTGCTCGCCTACGTCTGGTGACCCGGAGCAGAAGGTAAGGAGCACAGAAGAATGTCTCGAATCGGACGACTCCCCGTCACCGTCCCCTCCGGTGTCGACGTGGCCATCGACGGCTCGACCGTCACCGTCAAGGGCCCCAAGGGTCAGCTCGCGCTCGACGTCGTCGAGCCGATCGCGGTGGCCGCCGGCGAGGACGGCAGCATCGAGGTGACCCGACCGGACGACGAGCGTGACTCGCGGTCCCGGCACGGCCTCACGCGCAGCCTCATCGCCAACATGGTCGAGGGCGTGACCAACGGCTACACCAAGAAGTTGGAGATCCACGGCACGGGGTACCGCGTGGTGGCCAGGGGCAGCGACCTGGAGTTCGCGCTCGGCTACAGCCACCCCATCCTCATCAAGGCCCCGGAGGGCATCACCTTCCAGGTCGAGAACCCCACCCGGTTCTCGGTCACGGGCATCGACAAGCAGCAGGTCGGCGAGGTCGCCGCGAACATCCGCAAGCTGCGCCGCCCTGACCCCTACAAGGGCAAGGGCGTGCGCTACGAGGGTGAGCGCATCCGCCGCAAGGTCGGAAAGGCTGGTAAGTAAGCCATGGCACAGATCGTCAAGCGCGCCAAGAGCAAGAGCGCCGCGCGGGGCCGCCGTCACGTGCGGCTGCGCAAGAAGGTCACCGGCACCACGGAGCGTCCGCGCATCGTGGTCAACCGGTCCTCCCGGCACGTCTTCGTCCAGCTGGTCGACGACACCCGCAGCGCGACCGTGGCCTCGGCCTCGACCATGGAGCGGACCTGCGTTCCGCCGACGGCGACAAGACCGCCAAGGCCCGGCGCGTCGGTGAGCTGCTCGCCGAGCGTGCCAAGGCCGCCGGCGTCGAGACCGCGGTCTTCGACCGTGGTGGCAACCGTTACGCCGGCCGGGTGGCCGCGATCGCGGAGGGCGCCCGCGAGGGCGGCCTGGCCCTCTGACAGACCCCGACAGACACAGACCAGGAAAGAGGAACCTTCCTATGGCTGGTGACTTCCAGCGCCGCGGCTCTGGTGGCAGCTCCGCCTCCGGTGACGCCCGCGACAACCGTCGGGGCGGCCGTGACAACAACCGAGACAACCGTGACGGCCGTGGCCGTGGCGGCCGGGACGACGACCGCAACCAGTACCTGGAGCGCGTCGTCACCATCAACCGCGTGGCCAAGGTCGTCAAGGGTGGCCGCCGCTTCAGCTTCACCGCGCTCGTCGTGGTGGGTGACGGCGACGGCACCGTGGGCGTCGGCTACGGCAAGGCCAAGGAGGTGCCGGCCGCGATCTCCAAGGGCGTGGAGGAGGCGAAGAAGAACTTCTTCCGCGTGCCCCGGATCGCCGGCACCATCCCGCACCCCATCCAGGGTGAGGACGCCGCGGGCGTCGTCATGCTGAAGCCGGCCAGCCCGGGTACCGGTGTCATCGCCGGTGGTCCGGTGCGCGCCGTGCTCGAGTGCGCCGGCATCCACGACGTGCTCAGCAAGTCGCTCGGGTCCAGCAACTCCATCAACATCATCCACGCCACCGTCGCGGCCCTGCAGGGGCTGGAGCAGCCGGAGTCCGTCGCGGCCCGCCGGGGCAAGTCCCTCGAGGACGTCGCCCCGCACGCGATGCTCAAGGCTCGCGCCGACGCGGCGGCCGAGGCGAAGGCAGGTGCCTGATGGCCAAGCTCAAGGTGACCCAGATCAAGTCCACCGTCGGCACCAAGCACATGCACCGGGAGACCGTCCGGAGCCTGGGCTTGAAGCGGATCGGTGACACCGTCGTCAAGGAGGACCGCCCGGAGTTCCGGGGCATGGTCCGCACGGTCGCCCACCTGGTGACCGTGGAGGAGGTTGACTGATATGGCCGACAGCACCGCCCGCCGCGAGGCGGCCGCGCTCAAGGTCCACCACCTGCGCCCGGCCCCGGGAGCCAAGACCGCCAAGACCCGTGTGGGTCGCGGTGAGGCGTCCAAGGGCAAGACCGCAGGCCGCGGCACCAAGGGCACCAAGGCCCGCTACCAGGTGCCCGAGACCTTCGAGGGTGGACAGACCCCGATGCACATGCGGCTCCCGAAGCTGCGCGGGTTCACCAACCCGTTCAAGGTGACCTACCAGGTCGTCAACCTCGACACCCTGGCCTCCCTCTTCCCCGAGGGCGGCTCCATCGGCCCGGCCGACCTGGTGGCCAAGGGCGCGGTCCGCAAGGGCCAGCCGGTCAAGGTCCTCGGCACCGGCGAGGTGTCCGTCAAGCTCGATGTCACCGCCACCAAGTTCTCGGCCTCCGCCAAGGAGAAGATCGAGGCGGCCGGCGGCAGCACCACCGAGGCCTGACCGGCCCCCTGCCGCACCGCTCGTCCACGTGAGGTCCTGCGTCGCTCCGGCGACTGCAGGGCCTCACGTGCATACCCACGGCTTTCCTGCACCACCTTCGCCGGTGTTATCGTCAACGGGATCCATGGCTCGTCACCGGGCCTGACCCTCGCCCGACGCGCCGCGCGAGTCGACCGGCCCCTCAGGAGGACCTGAATGCTCTCCGCCTTCGTGCGCGCGTTCAAGACACCGGATCTTCGCAAGAAGATCCTCTTCACGCTCGCGATCATGGCGCTCTACCGCCTCGGGACGCACATCCCCACACCCGGCGTCGACTACGGCCTGGTCCAGCAGTGCCTCAACACCGCCGAGCTGTCCGGCAACGTGCTGGGGATGGTCAACCTCTTCTCCGGCGGCGCGATGGTCCAGCTGTCCGTCTTCGCTCTGGGGATCATGCCGTACATCACGGCCGCGATCATCGTGCAGCTGCTGACGGTGGTCATCCCGCGCTTCGAGCAGCTGAAGAAGGAGGGGCAGGCCGGGCAGACCAAGATGACGCAGTACACCCGCTACCTCACCATCGGGCTCGCGGTGCTGCAGGCGTCGACGCTGGTGACGATCGCCCGCGAACCCACCCGGCTGTTCGGCGCCTCGTGCACGTCCGTCATGCCCGACGACGGCATCTGGACCCTCTCCCTGATGGTCCTCACCATGACGGCCGGCACCGGCCTCATCATGTGGCTGGGGGAGCTCATCACCGAGAAGGGCGTCGGCAACGGCATGTCGTTGCTCATCTTCGTCTCCATCGCCGCCGGCTTCCCGGCCGCCCTGGGCGCGATCTATCAGAGCTCGGTGACGACCTTCGTGCTGGTGATGCTGCTGGGCCTGGTCATCATGACCCTGGTCGTCTACGTCGAGCAGTGCCAGCGGCGGATCCCGGTGCAGTACGCCAAGCGGATGGTGGGGCGCCGGCAGTACGGCGGGACCTCGACCTACATCCCGCTCAAGCTCAACATGGCCAACGTGATCCCGATCATCTTCGCCAGCTCGATCCTCATGCTGCCCTCGCTCATCGCGAACTTCAACCGGCCCACGGAGGCAGGCGCGACGGCACCGGGCTGGGTCACCTTCGTCGACCGCTACCTGTCGATGGGGGCCACGGGGTCGGGGACGCACTGGGTCTACATGGTGCTGTATGCCGCGATGATCATCTTCTTCTGCTTCTTCTACACCTCGGTGACCTTCAACCCGACCGAGGTCGCCGACAACATGAAGCGCTACGGCGGCTTCATCCCGGGCATCCGGGCCGGCCGTCCGACGGCGGAGTACCTCGAGTACGTCATCAACCGGATCACCACCCCCGGTGCCCTCTACCTCGCCGGGCTCGCGCTGATCCCGCTCATCGCCTTCAACGTGATGGGCGTGGCCAACTTCCCGCTGGGCGGCGCCTCGATCCTCATCATCGTGGGTGTCGGTCTGCAGACCGTCAAGCAGATTGAGTCCCAGCTCCAGCAGCACGACTACGAAGGGTTCCTCCGCTGATGCGACTGATCATGCTCGGACCGCCCGGTGCCGGCAAGGGCACCCAGGCCGTCCACGTCTCCGCCGCCCACGGCATCCCCGCCATCTCCACCGGCGACATCTTCCGGGCCAACATCAGGGACGAGACCGAGCTGGGGCTGCAGGTGAAGCAGATCACCGCCTCCGGCGGCTACGTCCCCGACGAGGTCACCAACGCCATCGTGCGCGACCGGCTCGGCCAGGACGACGCGGCCCGGGGTTTCCTGCTCGACGGCTATCCCCGGACGACGGGCCAGGTGGAGGCGCTGGACGAGATGCTCGCGGAGGCCGGTCACGGCCTCGACGCGGTGGTCGAGCTCACCGTCGACACCGACGAGGTGGTCCAGCGGCTGCTGACTCGCGCCCAGGAGCAGGGCCGCGAGGACGACACCGAGGAGGTCGTCCGCGAGCGGATGCGGATGTATGCCGAGGAGACCGCTCCGCTGGCCTCGCGCTACAAGGAGCGCGGGCTGCTGCGCCGGGTGGACGGCATGGGCGAGGTCGCCGAGGTGACCGCCCGGATCGAGGCGGCACTCGCGGACCTCACCGGGCCGGACGACGGCGACGCCGCCTCCGCCCCGCGCTGATGTCGCTGTTCCGTCGCCGGTCCCGGATCGAGGCCAAGACGCCCGAGCAGCTGCGGGCGATGCGCCGGGCCGGGCGGGTCGTCGCCGACACCCTGGCGCTCGCCTCCCGGCGGGCTGTGGCCGGGGTCTCCACGGGCGAGCTGGACGCCCTGGCCGAGGACGCCATCCGCAGCGCGGGGGCGGTGCCCAGCTTCCTCGGCTACCACGGGTTCACCGGGAGCCTGTGCATCTCGGT
The DNA here is from genome assembly GCF_001942225.1 of Serinicoccus sp. CUA-874. Taxonomy (NCBI): domain Bacteria; kingdom Bacillati; phylum Actinomycetota; class Actinomycetes; order Micrococcales; family Ornithinimicrobiaceae; genus Serinicoccus; species Serinicoccus sp. CUA-874. The sequence goes on from NZ_MKJZ01000006.1 coordinate 48,663, forward strand.
CAACGACGAGGTCGTGCATGGCATCCCCGGGGAGCGGGTGCTCGCCGAGGGTGACCTGGTCTCGATCGACTGCGGAGCAATCGTCGAGGGCTGGCACGGGGATGCCGCCGTGAGCCTGGTCGTGGGCGGCAGGGACCGGGGGACGCCCGCGGACCTGGCCCTCATGGACGACACCGAGACCTCGCTGTGGGCGGGTATGGCGGCGTTGCGGCCGGGGGACCGGCTCTTCGCCGTGGGCGACGCGGTGGAGGCCAGCGTCGACGCCTCGCTCGACCGGCGCCGGCGGGAGGGCGTGCCCGGTGTGGAGGTCTACGGCATCCTCGAGGACTACACCGGCCACGGCATCGGTCGGGAGATGCACATGGACCCGCACGTCCCGAACTACGGTGTCAGCGCCACCGGGCCGACGGTCCCGTCCGGGGCCACCCTGGCGATCGAGCCCATGGTCACGCTGGGCACCATCGAGACCCGCACGCTCGAGGACGACTGGACCGTCGTGACCGGCGACGGCAGCCGGGCGGCGCACTGGGAGCACACGGTCGCGGTCACCGACGACGGCCTGTGGGTGCTCACCGCGGCCGACGGGGGAGCGGCCGGCCTGGAGCGCGTGGGGGCCCGCTTCGCCCCGCTCGCCGACTGATTCGCCTCGAGGGTTGCCCGTCCCGTACGATAGTGCGTCGGCCCTGCGTGGGCCGAGTCCAGTGCAATTCAGGGAATGTGGAGGACATGGCGAAGAAGGACGGCGTCATTGAGATCGAGGGCACGGTTGTCGAAGCCCTCCCGAACGCGAACTTCCGGGTCGAGCTCACCAACGGACATGTGGTGCTGGCTCACATCTCCGGGAAGATGCGGCAGCACTACATCCGGATCCTCCCCGAGGACCGGGTCGTGGTGGAGCTCAGCCCGTACGACCTGACCCGCGGTCGCATCGTCTTCCGTTACCGCTGAGTGGTGCGGACCCCTCCGGGTCCTCGTCCTCAGCACCCCTGATCAGATCCCTCCACCCGAAGGCAGGAAGCCATGAAGGTTCAGCCGAGCGTGAAGAAGATCTGCGACAAGTGCAAGGTGATCCGCCGTCACGGCCGGGTCATGGTGATCTGCGACAACCTGCGCCACAAGCAGCGCCAGGGCTGAGCAGAGAGCGATCCGCGCGCGTCGCAGCTTCGATGCGTCAGCACGACCACAACTGAAGATCCCCAGATGACGCAGCACCCGACCCCCGCCGACCGGCGGGACGTCACCCCCGGCCGCGAGAGCCGGGGACCGCGGGCGACCGAGCCCATCAGACGATGCGGACCGGTGCTGCACCAGACTCTCGCACGACAGCCAAGGAGCACTGCCACATGGCACGACTCATCGGTGTCGACCTGCCGCGCGACAAGCGCGTCGAGGTCGCTCTCACTTACATCTTCGGCGTGGGACGCACCCGCGCCGTCTCGACGCTGGAGGCCACGGGCGTGGACCCGTCCACCCGCGTCAAGGACCTGACGGAAGAGCAGCTGGTCGCCCTGCGTGACCACCTCGAGGCGAGCTTCCGCCTCGAGGGCGACCTGCGCCGTGAGGTGGCCGCCGACATCCGCCGCAAGGTCGAGATCGGCAGCTACCAGGGCCTGCGGCACCGCCGCGGTCTCCCGGTGCACGGTCAGCGCACGAAGACCAACGCCCGGACCCGCAAGGGCCCGAAGCGCACCGTCGCCGGCAAGAAGAAGGCGACCAAGTAATCCCTCTGCCGGGAGGCCCCGCCCCCGCAGACCTGCTCTTCCGCTAGGAGAAACACATGCCCCCCAAGAGCCGTCAGGCCACCGGCGCGCGCAAGGTGCGCCGCAAGGAGAAGAAGAACGTTGCCTTCGGGCAGGCTCACATCAAGAGCACGTTCAGCAACACCATCATCTCGATCACCGACCCGACCGGTGCCGTCATCGCCTGGTCCTCCTCGGGCCAGGTCGGCTTCAAGGGGTCGCGCAAGTCGACCCCCTACGCCGCCCAGATGGCCGCCGAGGCCGCCGCGCGCCGCGCGATGGACCACGGCATGAAGAAGGTCGACGTCTTCGTCAAGGGTCCGGGCTCGGGTCGCGAGACCGCGATCCGCTCGCTGACCGCCGCCGGCCTGGAGGTCGGCGCGATCTCCGACGTGACGCCCCAGGCGCACAACGGCGTCCGCCCGCCCAAGAAGCGTCGCAACTGACCGTCCCGGAAGGAACTAGGTAAGCATCATGGCCCGTTACACCGGCCCCATCACCAAGAAGTCCCGCCGGCTCAAGGTCGACCTCGTCGGCGGCGACAAGAACTTCGACCTGCGTCCCTTCCCCCCGGGGCAGCACGGTCGGCGCCGCAGCCAGGAGAAGGAGTACCTGACCCAGCTGCAGGAGAAGCAGAAGGCCCGCTTCACCTACGGCGTCATGGAGAAGCAGTTCCGTCGCTACTACGCCGAGGCGGCCCGCCGCCCGGGCAAGACCGGCGCCAACCTGCTCATCATCCTCGAGTCGCGCCTCGACAACGTCGTCTACCGGGCCGGCCTGGCCCGCACCCGTCGTGCCGCCCGCCAGCTCGTGACCCACGGTCACTTCCTGGTCAACGGCCAGCGGGTCGACGTCCCGAGCTACCGGGTCGAGCAGTACGACATCATCGAGGTCCGGCCGCAGTCGGTCGAGACCTTCCCGTTCGAGCTGGCCCGCCAGACCTACGGCGACCGTCCGGTCCCCGCCTGGATGAAGGTCGTGCCCGGTTCGCTGAAGATCCTCATCCACCAGCTGCCCACCCGGGAGCAGATCGACACGATCCTCACCGAGCAGCTGATCGTCGAGCTCTACTCGAAGAACTGATCGGGTGGGGGCCTCGCCCCCACCTACCCCCACGACCAGGAGCTCGCTTCGCTCGCGCTCCTGGTCGTTCCGGGAATCCAGGCCTCGCTCCGCTCGCCGGATTCCCGGGCCCCGGCATACGGACAGAGGTATGCCGGGCTCCCGCACGCGGCGTCATATAGCGGTCGCCCGTGGAAAGGAACTGAACAGTGCTCATCGCACAGCGCCCCACCCTCACCGAGGAGGTCGTCTCCGACACCCGGTCGCGGTTCGCCCTCGAGCCGCTGGAGCCGGGCTTCGGCTACACCCTCGGCAACTCCCTGCGCCGGACCCTGCTGTCCAGCATCCCGGGGGCCTCGCTCACCAGCATCCGGATCGACGGCGTGCTCCACGAGTTCTCCACCATCCCCGGTGTCAAGGAGGACGTGACCGAGGTCATCCTCAACCTCAAGTCCCTCGTCGTCTCCAGCGAGCACGACGAGCCGGTCGTGATGTACCTGCGCAAGCAGGGCGCGGGCCCGGTGACCGCCGCGGACATCGCGCCGCCGGCGGGCGTGGAGGTCCACAACCCCGAGCTGCACCTGGCGACCCTCGGCGAGTCGGGCACCATCGAGATGGAGATGACCGTCGAGCGCGGCCGCGGCTACGTGTCGGCGCAGCTGAACAAGTCCGGGGAGCAGGAGATCGGCCGGATCCCGGTCGACTCCATCTACTCGCCGGTGCTGGCGGTGACCTACAAGGTCGAGGCCACCCGTGTCGAGCAGCGCACCGACTTCGACCGCCTGGTGATCGACGTGGAGACCAAGAGCTCCATCGCCCCGCGCGACGCCGTCGCCTCGGCCGGGCGCACCCTGGTCGAGCTGTTCGGCCTGGCCCGCGAGCTCAACGCCGAGGCCGAGGGGATCGAGATCGGTCCCTCCGTCGGGGACGGTGCCCTGGCCTCCGACCTGGCGCTGCCCATCGAGGAGCTGGACCTGACGGTGCGCTCCTACAACTGCCTCAAGCGCGAGGGCATCCACAGCGTGGGTGAGCTCGTCGGGCGCAGCGAGGCGGATCTGCTCGACATCCGCAACTTCGGCGCCAAGTCGATCGACGAGGTCAAGGACAAGCTCGCCGAGATGGGCCTGGCGCTCAAGGACAGCCCGCCCGGGTTCGAGGGTGCCGCGTCCTACGAGGACGGCGGCTACGAGGACGAGGGCGACGCCGCCTTCGCCGAGGACGAGCAGTACTGAGATACGAGAAGGCTTAAGGAGAACTCATGCCTGCCCCCAAGAAGGGTCCGCGCCTCGGCGGCGGTCCGGCGCACGAGCGCCTGATGCTGTCCAACCTGGCGACTGCTCTGTTCGAGCACGACCGCATCACCACCACCGAGGCCAAGGCCAAGCGGCTCCGTCCGCTCGCCGAGCGACTGGTGACCTTCGCCAAACGCGGTGACCTGCACAACCGCCGCAAGGTCCTGGCCATCGTCCGGGACAAGGGCGTCGTCCACCGGCTCTTCACCGAGATCGCGCCCGACGTGGCCGAGCGGCAGGGTGGCTACACCCGGATCACCAAGATCGCGCCGCGCAAGGGCGACAACGCCCCGATGGCCGTCATCGAGCTGGTGCGGGAGCCGGTCGCCAAGAAGGCGGTCGTCACCCAGGCCGAGGGTGCCACCAAGCGCTCGGCCAAGGACCGCGAGGCCGCGGCCATCAGCGACGCCGAGCTCGAGGCGGAGGAGCCCACCACGAGCGACGCCGCGGAGGTCGACCAGGCCCAGGCGGAGGTCGAGGCCGCCGACGACGCCGCCGAGCGCGGTGCCGAGCCGGCCGCCGACGGCGAGCTCACCGAGGTCGCCGACAACGAGGCCGCCGACGACACGACCGAGGCCGCGATGGTCTCCGGCGGGGCCGACGATGCGCAGCAGCCGGCGGAGGGCGACGACTCCGCGAAGTGAGCCGTCGCGTCCCGGACGCACCTGAGGGCCGCCCATCCCCCACCGGGGGTGGGCGGCCCTCGTCGTCGCCTCCTGGTCGTGCAGGGCAGGATGGACGGGTGCGCATCCGTCTCGACCTCGCCTACGACGGCACCGACTTCTCCGGCTGGGCCCGTCAGCCGGGCCTGCGCACCGTGGAGGAGACGCTGGCGCAGGGGCTGGGCCGGGTGCTGCGGGTGGAGCCACCGCGGCTGGTCGTCGGGGGGCGGACGGACGCGGGGGTCCATGCCCGGGGCTCGGTCTGTCACCTGGACGTCGCCGACGAGGTGTGGCGTCGCGTCCCGGGCCGGTCCGACCGGGCGCCGGGCGAGGCGCTGGTGACCCGCCTCCGGGGGGTGCTGCCCGACGACGTGGCGGTACGCGCGGCCACGGAGGTGCACCCCGGCTTCGACGCGCGCTTCTCCGCGCTGCGACGTCGCTACAGCTACCGCCTGCTGGACCGTCCCGAGGTCGCCGACCCGTTGCGGCGCCGGGACACGGTCGTGGTGCGACAGGCTCTCGATGTGGAGGCGATGGACGCCGCAGCACGGTCGCTGGTGGGGCTGCACGACTTCGCGGCGTTCTGCCGGCCCCGGGACGGGGCGACCACCATCCGGACCCTGCTCGACTACCGTTGGACCCGGGGTGAGGACGGCGTGCTGGTCGGCACGGTCGTGGCGGACGCCTTCTGCCACAGCATGGTGCGGGCGCTGGTCGGGGGTGTCCTGCCCGTGGGGGAGGGGCGCCGGACCGGGTCCTGGCCGGCGGAGGTGCTCCGTGCCCGGACCCGCGACCCTGGTGTCCGCGTCATGCCGGCGCACGGTCTGTGCCTCGAGGAGATCGTCTATCCCGAGGCCGTCGAGGTGCAGGCGGCGCGGGCGTCGGAGAGCCGGGCCACGCGTGCCCCGGTGACCGCGGGCCGACAAGACCCGCGGTCGGGGACGGACTAGGGTCGAGCCATGCAGGCCGCCTACGCCCAAGAGATCCATCCGGACGAGCCGCTGCGCGGGCTCGTGGTCGGGGAGCGGCCGGACCCTGAGGCGCCGAGGGGATGGCGGGTCCTGCCGGTCGTCGCCGCCGGACTCAACCATCACGACCTGTGGTCGCTGCGCGGCGTGGGGCTGTCCCCCGAGCGGCTCCCGATGATCCTGGGCTGCGACGCGGTCGCGGAGCATCCGGAGCTCGGGGAGGTGGTGATCTACCCCGTCATCGAGGGCACCCCCGGGTGGGAGGGGGACCCGACCCTGGACCCCCGGCGCAGTCTGCTCTCCGAGCTGCACCAGGGGACCCTGGCGGAGTACGTCTGCGTGCCGGAAGGGGCATGGGTCCCGCGACCGGAGCACCTCAGCGCCGTGGAGGCCGCCGCGCTGTCGACCTCCTGGCTCACGGCCTACCGCATGCTGTTCTCCCGGGCCGGCGTCGCCCCCGGTGACACCGTCCTCGTGCAGGGCGCCGGTGGTGGGGTGTCTACCGCTCTGATCCAGCTCGGTGCGGCGGCCGGCCTCACGGTCTGGGTGACGGGGCGCAGCGAGGAGAAGCGGCGACGAGCCCAGGACCTCGGCGCAGAGCGCACCTTCGAGCCTGGTGAACGACTCCCGGCGCGGGTCGACGCCGCCCTGGAGAGCGTCGGCGCGGCGACCTGGTCCCACTCGATCAACGCGCTGCGACCCGGTGGCACCGTGGTCATCTGCGGTGCCACCTCCGGGGATGCTCCCGAGAAGGCGGAGCTGACGAAGATCTTCTTCAAGCAGCTCCGCGTCGTGGGATCCACGATGGGGACCCGGGAGGACCTGGCCCGGCTCTGCCGCTTCGTCTCCGGCACCGGGCTGCGGCCGGTGATGGACCGCAGCTATCCCCTGAGCCAGACGGCCGACGCCCTGCGCCGGATGCGCGACGGGGAAGCCGTGGGGCAGCTGGGGATCCAGGTCCGCTGACCGCCAGGGCGACGGTTTGCACGCCGCTCCTGCGCACGTGTACAGTAGTGCTTCGCGGCCGACGCGGAAGCGGCGGACGCACAGCCACAGCCGGCATCCCGATCACCCACTCAGGATTTGGAGACGGTGCGCAGGGTCCGGTAGGCTGGAGAGGTTGCCCCGCAGCGGGAAGGCTCGAGCAGAGTCTCACCGCCGGTGTGTGTCCGATTCTTGAGAACTCAACAGCGTGTTTGTTTTTTGATGCCATGTTTGTTTGGCCATGGCACTGGTCACCCCCGTGGTTGGTGTTGTGG
>NZ_MKJZ01000007.1:0-53108 GCF_001942225.1 Serinicoccus sp. CUA-874
CCGCTGCCGATCAGCCTCACCCTGCATACACCCAGAGTCTCAACCCAGCGCCCGGCCAACCCCCGGCGACGCGCGGATTGTTCAGCGCCCTCCTAGGGCGATAGGCACCCACGAGCACCGGCGGCACCTCCTCCGGCGGCCAGTCGAGCGCCACCGCGTCCAGGTGGACGTAGCGACCGTCGGCTGTGACCTCCTCCCCGGCGAGGAGCGACCGCAGGGCGCCGACATACTCCCGCAGCAGGGTCATCGGGGACTCCGCGCGCTCGCCGACCTGCCCCATCCAGTCCAGGACGCCGTGCCCCACCGCGGGCAGGAAGCGGCCCGGGAAGAGTCGTGCCAGGGTGGCGATCTCCATCGCGGTGAGCGCGACGTTGCGCAACGGCACAGGCATGAGCGCGATGCCGACCCGCAGCCGGGTCGTCCACGCCAGCGCCGCAGCGGCGGCCGAGACCCCCGCCTCCTTGAAGCAGTCCTCCCAGAGCCACAGCTCGTCGAGCCCGGCGGCCTCGGCCCCTTGGGCCACCTCCCGGAGCCGCTCCGGAGGCTGGTCCGGCGGAAAGATCACCCCGATGTGCGGCATACCGCTCAACGTAGCCGCTGGTGCTGACAGGGGTCGCTGTGACGGGGCGCGGGCCTCCAGCACCCTGCGAAGGTGGAACACTGACCTCCTGCCGCGCGTTGAGCGGCACGAAGAACCACCGCCGGATCGAGTCGACCAGGAGGACCGGGGAGTCCCGTGGCACCCCGAACGTCACTGACATGAGCACTGCCCCGAACAAGCGGCCCAGCAAGCGGCCCAAGCCCAGCCCGTGGATGTGGGTCTTCCTCTTCCTGGGCCTGGGCATCCTGTGGTACTCGCTGCTCGCGCAGAGCCCCTACAGCCGCATCGACACCGCCGACGCCCTCCAGCTCATCGAGGATGGCCAGGTCGCCGAGGCCGTGGTCACGCCGGACCGGATCGACCTCACGCTCAAGGAGGGCCAGCCGTTCTCCGACGACGAGGTGCGCGAGACCGAGCAGGTGCAGGCGTTCTACGTCGACGCCCGCGGCCCGCAGGTCATCGCCGCGCTCGACGAGAACCCGCCCTCGGAGCGGTGGACCGACGACCCCGCCCGTCAGAACGTCTTCGTCTCGATCCTCGTCAACTTCCTGCCCCTGCTGCTCATCCTGGCGCTTTTCCTCTGGCTCATGACCCGGATGCAGGGCGGCGGCCGCGGCGTGATGCAGTTCGGCAAGTCCAAGGCCAAGCTCGCGACCAAGGACATGCCCAAGGTCACCTTCGCCGACGTCGCCGGGTCGGACGAGGCCGTCGAGGAGCTGCACGAGATCAAGGAGTTCCTCTCCGAGCCGCGCAAGTTCCTCGAGGTCGGCGCGAAGATCCCCAAGGGCGTCCTGCTCTACGGCCCGCCCGGCACCGGCAAGACGCTGCTGGCGCGCGCGGTGGCCGGTGAGGCGGGCGTGCCGTTCTACTCCATCTCCGGCTCGGACTTCGTCGAGATGTTCGTCGGTGTCGGCGCCTCCCGCGTGCGCGACCTCTTCGAGCAGGCCAAGGAGAACGCCCCGGCGATCATCTTCGTCGACGAGATCGACGCCGTGGGCCGCCACCGCGGCGCCGGCATGGGCGGCGGTCACGACGAGCGGGAGCAGACGCTCAACCAGCTGCTCGTCGAGATGGACGGCTTCGACGTCAAGACCAACGTCATCCTCATCGCCGCCACCAACCGCCCCGACATCCTGGACCCGGCGCTGCTGCGCCCGGGCCGCTTCGACCGGCAGATCGCGGTCGAGGCCCCGGACATGCTGGGCCGCCTGCACATCCTGCAGGTGCACGGCAAGGGCAAGCCGCTGGCGGACGTCGACCTCATGGCCATCGCGCGCCGGACCCCGGGCTTCTCCGGTGCCGACCTGGCCAACGTGCTCAACGAGGCCGCGCTCCTCGCGGCCCGCAAGAACGAGCAGGTGGTCACCGACGCCGATCTCGACGAGGCGATCGACCGGGTCATGGCCGGACCGCAGAAGCGGACCCGGGTCATGAGCGCCAAGGAGAAGAAGATCACCGCCTACCACGAGGGGGGTCACGCCCTCGTGGCGGCGGCGATGAACCACACCGACCCGGTGAGCAAGGTGACGATCCTGCCCCGCGGTCGGGCGCTCGGCTACACGATGGTGCTGCCGGCCGACGACAAGTACTCCACGACCCGCAACGAGCTGCTGGACCAGCTCGCCTACGCGCTCGGGGGCCGGGTGGCCGAGGAGCTGGTCTTCCACGACCCCACCACCGGGGCCGCCAACGACATCGAGAAGGCGACCGGCCTGGCCCGCAAGATGGTGACCCAGTTCGGTATGTCGGAGCGGGTCGGTGCGGTCAAGCTCGGCTCGGCCGGCGGTGAGGTCTTCCTCGGCCGCGACATGGGCCACGAGCGGGACTACTCCGAGAACCTGGCCGGCGTCGTCGACCAGGAGGTGCGCCGGCTCATCGAGGCCGCGCACGACGAGGCCTGGCACGCGCTCAACGACAACCGCGACATCCTCGACGCGCTCGTGCTGGAGCTGCTGGAGAAGGAGACGCTCAACGCCGAGGCGATCGCCGAGGTCTTCACCGACGTCCGCAAGCGGCCGGTCCGCCCGGTGTGGCTGTCCTCCGACGCCCGGACCATCCACGAGGCCGGGCCGGTCCTCACCGACGCTGAGAAGCGCGCGATGTCCAACGGGCACCACCCGCTCACCGAGACCGACGGCGACAACCCGCCCTCCGAGGTGGTCCAGGTGCCCGAAGGCGGCCATGTCGACCCCGGGCACGCCTGAGGCCGCGGCGGGCGTGAGGCCCGCCCCGGCGGGCGCCGGTCCCGACCCGGACGAGGACGCCCCCGGACCGCACGACGCGGTCGGCCGCGCCGTCGACCACGCACGGATCGAGGCCGCCGTCCGGGAGATCCTGCTCGCCGTGGGGGAGGACCCCGACCGCGACGGGCTCCTGCACACCCCGGCCCGGGTGGCGCGGTCCTACGCCGAGATCTTCTCCGGGATCGACCAGGACCCGAGCGCGGTGCTCGGCACCACCTTCGACGTCGACCACGACGAGATGATCCTGGTCAAGGACATCGAGCTCTACAGCGTCTGCGAGCATCACCTCGTGCCGTTCCACGGCTCGGCCCACGTCGCCTACATCCCCGGCCCGGACGGCCGGGTGGTCGGCCTGTCCAAGCTGGCGCGGCTTGTCGACGTGTATGCCCGGCGCCCGCAGGTGCAGGAGCGCCTGACCACGCAGGTCGCCGACGCCTGGTGGACCACCTGGCCCCGCGCGGCGTCCTGGTCGTGGTCGAGGCCGAGCACCTGTGCATGTCGATGCGCGGCGTCCGCCGCCCCGGCGCCCGCACCATCACCTCGACCGTGCGCGGCCACCTGCGCAACCAGGCGACCCGCGCCGAGGCGATGAGCCTGATCACCGGGCGGTAGGGGCTTCGGTGGGCACCGCGCATACCCAGATCATGGGGGTGGTCAACGTCACCCCCGACTCGTTCTCCGACGGGGGGCGCTGGCTCGACACGGACGTCGCCGTCGCGCGCGGGCAGGAGCTCGCGGCGCAGGGGGCGCAGATCGTCGACGTAGGAGGCGAGTCCACGCGGCCGGGCAGCACGCGACCGCCGGAGCAGGAGGAGGCCGAGCGGGTCCTGCCGGTCGTCTCCGCCCTCGCGCAGCAGGGGTATGCCGTCTCCGTCGACACCATGCGCGCCGGCGTCGCGGAGGCGGCGCTGCGGGCCGGGGCGGTGCTGGTCAACGATGTCTCGGGCGGGCTGGGCGACCCGCGGATGGGGCCGATGATCGCCGAGACCGGGGCGCGCTACGTCGTCATGCACTGGCGCGGGCTGCTCACCGACGCGTCGGCGAGGCACACTACGACGACGTCGTGCGGGAGGTGTGCGACGAGCTCTCGGCCCGCGTCGAGGCGCTCGTGGGGCAGGGCGTGCGGGAGGATCAGTTGGTGCTCGACCCCGGTTTCGGCTTCTCCAAGGATGCCGGCCACAACTGGACGCTGCTCGCCGGCCTGGACCGCGTCGTGGCGCTCGGGCTGCCGGTCCTGGTGGGCACGTCCCGGAAGCGCTTCCTCGGGCGCCTGTCCACCCGCCCGGGCGAGGCGACGCCCGAGGACGGCGAGCCCAGCCCGCCCGACCAGCGCGACGCCGCGACCGCGGCCACCAGCCTGCTGGCCGCGCAGGCCGGGGCCTGGGCAGTCAGGGTGCACGAGGTCCCGTCGACCCGCGACGCGCTCGTGGTGTGGCAGCTGACGCAGGAGGCGACCCGGTGAGGGGCGGTGACCAGATCCGGCTGTCCGGCGTGCGTGCGCGGGGGCACCACGGTGTCCTCGACCACGAGCGTCGCGACGGCCAGGACTTCGCCGTCGACGTGGTCATGGAGCTCGACCTGCGCCCGGCCGGGACGAGCGACGAGCTCGCCCGGACCGTCCACTACGGCGAGGTCGCCGCTGACGTCGTCGCCGTGGTCGAGGGCGAGCCGCGCGACCTCATCGAGACGGTGGCCGAGGAGATCGCGACCCGGGTGTTGGCGCGCCCGCTGGTCGAGGCGGTCGAGGTGACGGTGCACAAGCCGCAGGCCCCGGTCGGCGTGCCCTTCGGCGACGTCGCGGTCGTGGTGCGTCGGCGCCGGGACGTGCCGGTCGTCATCGCGCTCGGCGCCAACCTCGCGGGGACCGACGGCGCCGAGCCCGCCGAGACGTTGCGCGCGGCCGTTGGACGGCTGCGTCGGCTGCGCGGGCTTCGCGGTGTGCGCGCCTCTCGCTCCTTCGTCACCGCCCCGGTGGGCGGCGAGGCCGTCGCCGGGCAGCCGGACTACGTCAACGCCGTGGCCCTCGCCCGGACGAGCCTGTCGCCCGCCTCGCTGCTCGCGGCGCTGCACCGCGTCGAGGCTGCCTTCGGTCGCACCCGAGAGGTCCGGTGGGCCGCGCGCACCCTCGACCTGGACCTGGTGCAGTACGGCGACCCCTCGGCCGGCACCGACGTGGTGAGCGAGGACCCAGAGCTGGCGCTGCCGCACCCGCGCAGCCACGAGCGCGCCTTCGTGCTCGTCCCCTGGGCCGACCTCGACCCCGCCGCGACCCTGCGCCGCGACGGGGACGTCGTGGCGGTGGGCGACCTCGTGCCGGGGCTGGTCGAGCAGCGCGTGCTCCCGATGGAGGAAGGTCCGTGAGCGGCGTGGACGGCGTGCGGGTGCGCGCCGGCGTCGTCGTCGCGGTGCTCGCCGGGATGGCGAGCTGGCTGCTGCTGCAGGTCGTGCGATCGCTGGGCGGGGCATACCCCGTCATCTCCTGGATCGGGCTCGTCCCGCTGGTCGCCGTGACGCTGCTCGTGCTCGTGATGTGCTGGCAGATCCGGCGTTACCTGCTCGGCAAGGGCACGCTGCGGCCCAGCCCGCAGCGGGGTCGCGGCACCGTCGTCGGTGCCCAGGCGGCGGCGCTCGGCGGGGCTGCGCTGCTCGGCTGGTATGCCGCCAACGCGCTGGTCCACCTGCCCAACGCCGACGTGGCGAGTGAGCGGGCCCAGCTGATCTGGGGGCTGGTGCACGCGGTGGCCGCCCTCGCCCTCTCCGTGGCGGGCTTCGTCGGTCAGGGGTGGTGCCGCATCCCGCCGACCGAGCACGACGACGATGACGACGGCGTGGCCGACGGGGACCTCGCGTACGGCTGAGTTCCGTCGCCTGAGCACCCTCGTGCTTGAGGTGGTGCGCCTCCTGGTGTCGCAGGCGTGCCCAGAGGCACCCCGGTGTCGCAACCTTCTGCACAAGCGTGCCGGGCCGACTGCAGGGACCGGGCACGCGCCTACAGTGACGGCATGAGCGAGCCTGAGTCCGGGTGGAGCGAGCGTGACCCCCAGGTCCCGATCGAGCCGAGGCCCGGCTCACGGGAGACCACGCTGTGGCCCGGGTTGGAGGACCCGGAGCACTCGCGGTGGTATGCCGACCGGTTCCGCCAGATGGCGGCCGCGGGCCAGGACCTGCAGGGCGAGTCGCGGCTGGTGGACGTGCTCGCGCCCCGCGGCGCCCGGCTGCTGGACGCCGGGTGCGGGCCCGGCCGGCACGGCGGGCACCTGTCGCGGCTGGGGCACACGGTCGTGGGGGTCGACATCGACCCGGCGCTGGTGGCGGTGGCGCGTCAGGACCACCCCGGCGCCACCTGGCTGACCGCCGACCTGGCCTCGCTCGATCTGGCGTCCCTCGGTGAGCCCGAGCCCTTCGACGGGGCGCTGGTGGCCGGCAACGTCATGGACTTCGTGGCCGAGCAGCACCGCGGCGCCGTCGTGGCCCGGCTGCGGGCGCACCTGCGGGAGGTCGGATTCCTCGTCGTCGGCTGCCGGGTGGTGCGCGGCTTCACCCCGGCCGACCTCGACGTGGCGGCGACCGCGGCCGGCCTGCGCCTCGAGCACCGGTTCGCCACCTGGGACCTGCGCCCCTGGCATACCGACGCCGACTTCTGCGTGAGCATCCTGCGGAACGAGCACGCCGGATGATCGTGAGCCGTCCGGCGCACGACGGCCGCACGACGGAGCACCAGTCACGACGGTCGCTGGCGCTCCACAGCACCGTGGCGGCGGTGCTGGGCTCCGGCGTGACGGTGCTGGTGCACGAGGCCACCCATCTCGTGGCGGTCTTGGGGCTCGTGGGGCAGGGCCGCCTCTATCCCTACGGCGCTCAGTACGACGGCGAGCTGGACGGCGTGTCCACCGCGGTCGTCGCGCTGGCAGGTCCTGCTGTCAGCCTCGCGCTGGGCCTGACTCTCCTGCTGACCTTGAGTCGGGCGAGAGTGGTCGGTCCGTGGCATCTCGTCCGGCTCTGGTGCGGAGCCTCGTCCTACGTCGTCGGTGCCGGCTACCTGTTCATCACCCCCTTCGCGCCGGTGACACGGCCATCGCCGTGCGGGCCCTCGACCTTCCTGCATGGACGGCCTTCGTCGCCGCGGCGGCCGGCCTCGCGCTCTGCCTCCTCGGCGCGCGCCTCGTGGCCTCGCGCGCGCTCCCGCTGACGGATCAGGACGACCGCATCGCCCGAGCGATTCTCCTCCACCCTGCGTGGATCGGCACCGTGGTCAACCTCGGACTCATGCTGGCCTATCTCCTCGGCAGCGACGCGGGCTTCCCTCTCGGGCAGCAGGTGGCTGTCGTCTCGGGGTATGTCGTGCTGCTCACCCTGGGCCCGTGGTCCTTGCCCTACCTGGCGCGTCGGAGCCCGACGAGTCGGACGCACCTGCGACTGGGCCGGGTTCCCGTCGTCGCGCTGCTCGGGCTGGGCGTCCTGATCGCGGTCAACCTCGCTCTCCTCCCCGGGCTCAGGATCGGCTGAGGAGCGGCTACTTGTCGATGTCGCCCACCACGAAGAACATGGAGCCCAGGATCGCCACCATGTCGGCGACGACAGCGCCGGGCAGCATCTCGCGCAGCACCTGCACGTTGTTGAACGACGCCGAGCGCAGCTTGAGCCGGTGGGGCACCGTGTCGCCGCGGCTGACCAGGTAGTAGCCGTTGAAGCCGAGCGGGTTCTCGCTCGCGCAGTAGTGCTCGCCGGCCGGCACCTTGAGCTTCTTCGGCAGCCGGGTGCTCACCGGACCCGGTCCCAGCTCGCGCAACCGGGCGGTGCACGCGAGCACGAGGTCCAGGCTGACCTCGACCTGCTCCACCAGCACCTCCAGCCGCGCCAGGCAGTCGCCCGCCTCCCGGGTCACCACCCGGCCGGGCCCGTCGTCGGTGAAGAGCTCGTCATACGCGAGGTAGGGCTCGTCGCGCCGCAGGTCGACATCGAGCCCGGAGGCGCGCGCGATCGGCCCGGACACGCCGTAGGCGAGGACGGTGTCCAGGTCGAGGACGCCCACGCCCCGGGTGCGGGCCTGCAGGATCTCGTTGCCCAGCACCAGCCCGACGAGGTCGGGCAGCCGCGAGCGCACCGAGGCCACCGCCGCGTCCACCCGGTCCAGCCAGCCGTCGGGCAGGTCGTGCAGGAGGCCACCGACCCGGGTGGCCATGAAGTGCATCCGGCCGCCGGAGTACTCCTCCATCACCGCCTGGATCTCCTCCCGCTCCCGGAAGGCGTAGAACATCGGGGTGATCGCACCCAGCTCGTGCGGGTAGGACCCCAGGAACATGAGGTGGTTGAGCACCCGCCCCAGCTCGCACAGCAAGGTGCGCGCCCAGGTCGCCCGCTCGGGCACCTCCATGCCCAGCAGGTGCTCGACGGTGAGCGCGACGCCGACCTCGTTGTTGAAGGCGGACAGCCAGTCGTGCCGGTTCGCGAGCACCATGATCTGCCGGTAGTCACGGACCTCGAAGAGCTTCTCGGCACCGCGGTGCATGTAGCCGATGACCGGCTCGGCGGCCGTGATCCGCTCGCCGTCGGCGGTGATGCGCAGCCGCAGCACGCCGTGGGTGGCGGGGTGCTGCGGGCCGATGTTGAGCACCATCTCGGTGGTCGAGAGCCCCCCGACGCCAGTGGCGCCGAGGGTGACGTCGAGGTCGCGGGTGCTCACCAGGTCAGCCTAAGCCCGGTCCGGCCGCCCGCGGTCGACCTCGACCACGAGCCACCAGAAGTCGCCGAGGACGCCGCTGCTCAGCGTCCGGGCGGCGGCGCGTCGGGCGAGCGCGTCGAGGTATGCCCGCGGCTGGTCCCGGGCGAGCGCGTGCGGCACCGGGGCGCTCGGGTCGCCGAGGAGGTCGCGCAGGACCTCCCGCTGCCGCCGCGGCGTCACGACGGGGTGTCCGGTCGGGGAGGGGAGCGAGGCGGCGAGGGCGTCGACAGCGACGTGCGCGGTGAGGTCGCAGCTGCCGTCGGGCACCGGGTCGACCTGTCGCCCGCCGCGGAACCCGGTCAGCGTCCCGTGGGCCGGCCGGTCCTCGGCGGTGTGGCCGTAGTCGACAGCCACCACCAGGCCGCTGCGGACCCGCCGCACCAGGTCGGCGAAGGCAACCTCCCGGGGCAGCCCGACCTCGGCCCGGACGACCGACTCATCCGCAGAAGCTGTTCCGCTGCGCTGATGCGTCACCGCAGCGGAACCCGTCCTGCGCAGGAGTGGACCCGCTGGCGCACCCTCTGGTCCGTCGCCGAGCCAGCGCCGCACCCAGGCCAGCTCCTCGCCCTCCACCGGCTTCCCGAGAGAGTCGCGCCACCGACCCCCCTGCGCGGTCCTCGCGACCTCGACGGTGCGCCATACCCCGGTCCCGTCCCGCTGCACCACCGGGCACGGGACGACGTCGAGCCACTCGTGCGCGAGCAGCAGCGTGGCGTCGAGGTCGCGCAGCGTGTCCGGCAGCGCCGTCCCGCCCGGCGCGACGTGCCACTCCTCGACGTCCAGACCCGCCGGCCGGCCCACGACGTCGACCCCGGTGAGGTGCAGCGCGGGCGAGACCCGGCGCAGCTCGGCCAGCAGCTCACCCCGCCCCGCGCCCACGTCGACGACCCGGTCGCACCCGTGCCGGACGGCCAGCGCCGCCACCGCCTCGGCGAGCACCCGCCCACCGCCCGGTATGCCCTGGGCCGAGGTCGCGAAGTGCGCCGCGGGCGCGCTGCGCCGGTAGAAGCCCCCCGCGCCGTAGAGCGCCTCCTGCCAGGCCGCCTCCCAGGACAAGGAGGTGTCCTGCGTCCGGTCCGTCGCGCTGCCCGTAGCCCGTTCGTGCACCGGGCCAGCCTCGCAGAGCCTAAGGTGTGCGGTCGTGGACCTTCTCGACATCGCGCGCGTCATCGGCGGCCTCGTCCTGCTCGTCGGCGGCGGGGAGCTGCTCGTGCGCGGCGCCTCGAACCTCGCGGCCCGCATGGGGATCAGCCCGCTCGTGGTCGGCCTCACCGTGGTCTCGGCGGCCACCTCGGCCCCCGAGCTGGCCGTGACGGTCGGGGCGGTCCTCGACGGCCAGCCCGACCTCGCGGTCGGCAACGTCGTCGGCTCCAACATCGCCAACGTGCTGCTCATCCTCGGGGTCGCGGCGCTGGTGCTGCCGCTCGTCGTGCGCGAGCAGCTCATCAAGATCGACGTCCCGGTCATGGTCGGGCTCTCGGTGGCGCTGCTCCTCGTGGCCCGCGACGGGCAGATCTCGACCGTCGAGGGTGTGGTCCTGCTCGGCGCGATGGCCGCCCACACCGTGCTCACGGTGGTCGTCAGCCGCCGGGCGCAGCGCGAGGAGCTGCGCAAGCGCCGGGCGCCCGCCCCTCGCGAGGGCGAGCCGATGCGGGCGCCGCTGGCGCTGCTGCTGGTGGTCGTCGGTGTCGCGCTCCTGGTGTCCGGCGCCAACCTGCTGGTCTCGGGGGCGGTCAACATCGCCGAGGCGCTGGGCATCAGCGGTCTGGTCGTGGGGCTCACCGTCGTCGCGATCGGGACCTCGCTGCCCGAGCTGGCTGCCTCGGTGATCGCGGCGGTGCGCGGCCAGCGGGACCTCGCGGTCGGCAATGTCGTCGGCAGCTGCATCGCCAACATCGGGCTGGTGCTCGGGGTCCCGGCGATCATCTCTTCGGGCGGTCTGCCGGTGCCGACCCCGGCCATCGCCCTGGACATCCCCTTCATGATCGCGACCACCGTGGCCCTGGCCCCGGTCGTCTTCACCGGCTTCACCGTCGCGCGCTGGGAGGGTGGTCTCTTCGTGCTGTTGTATGCCGCCTACACCGCCTTCGTCGTGCTCAACGCCACCCGGCACGAGGCGCTCGAGGGCTTCGAACTGGTCATGGTGATCTTCGTGCTCCCGCTCGTCGCGCTGACCCTCCTGGTGACCTCGACCTTCGAGCTCGGCGTCCTCGCCGAGCGGCGCCGGGTGCGCGCCAAGGCGGCCGCGGGACAACCCGTACCGTGATGTCGTTTTTCTGCTAGATCTACGTCGCGGCAGGCGGCACCATGGTCGTGTGAGCACCTCAGCCATGCACCTCGACCACGACCGCTGCGCCATGGTCGTGCGCAGCAAGGACCCGCGCTACGACGGCTGGTTCGTCACCGGGGTGCTCAGCACCGGCATCTACTGCCGGCCGAGCTGCCCGGCCATCACGCCCCGGGTGCGCAACATGCGCTTCTACCCCAGTGCCGCGGCGGCCCAGGGGGCCGGCTTCCGGGCCTGCAAGAGGTGCCTGCCCGACGCGACCCCGGGCTCGCCCGAGTGGCACGTGCGGGGGGATGTCGTGGCCCGGGCCGTGCGGCTCGTCGCGGACGGGGTCGTGGACCGGGAGGGCGTCAGTGGGCTGGCGGCCCGCCTCGGTTACTCGACCCGGCAGCTCGAGCGCCTCGTGCGCGCTGAGCTGGGGGCAGGACCGCTGGCGCTCGCCCGGGCGCAGCGCGCGCAGGCGGCCCGCTTGCTGCTGGAGGGCACGGCGCTGACGATGGCCGACGTCGCGCACGCCGCGGGCTTCTCCAGCATCCGGTCCTTCAACGACACCGTGCGTGAGGTGTATGCCGCCACCCCCTCGCAGCTGCGGGCGGGAGCCAGGGGTGGCGGCACCGGCGGAGACCGCGGCACCGTGGGGCAGCCACCACCGGAAGCCCCGACGACGCTGACCCTGCGGCTGCCCTTCCGGGCGCCGCTGCACGCCCCCAGCCTCTTCGGCCACCTCGCCGCGACCGCGGTACCGGGGATCGACACCTGGGTCGACGGCGCGCTCGTCCGCTCGCTCCGTCTCCCCGCGGGTCCCGCGGTGGCCGAGCTGCGCCCCGGCCGCCCTGACGACCGTCACGTCCACGTCACGCTGCGGCTCACCGACACCGGTGACCTGGCGGCTGCCATCGGGCGCTGCCGGCGGATGCTGGACCTGGACGCCGACCCGGTCGCGGTCGAGGAGCACCTCGCCTCCGACCCGGCCCTGGCGCCCCTGGTGCGCAAGCACGCCGCGTCCGGCTCCCTGGCAGCCCGGACACCGACGAGCTCGCCCTCCGCGTGGTCCTGAGCCAGCAGGTCTCGACCGTCGCGGCCGGGACGCTGACCGGGCGGCTGGTGCAGAGCCTCGGCGACCCGTTGCCGGAGCCGCTGACCGGGCCGGTGACCCACCTGTTCCCGACGGCTGCTGCGGTGGCCGGCGCCGCCGACCACGAGCTCCCCGGGATGCCGGCCTCCCGTCAGCGCACCCTGCGCACGGTGGCTGCGGCGCTCGCGGAGGGCGAGGTCGACCTCGGCCCCGGGGCCGACTGGGGCACGGCGCGCGAGCAACTGCTGGCACTGCCCGGTGTCGGCCCGTGGACCGCCGAGATGGTGCTCCTGCGGGGCCTGGGCGACCCCGACGCCTTCCCCGCCACCGACCTCGGCGTCCAGGTCACCGCTGCCGCCCACGGGCTGCCGGGCGGTCGCGGACTGGCGCAGCACGCTGCTGCCTGGAGCCCGTGGCGCAGCTATGCCACCTCGCTGCTCTGGGCCGCCTCCGACCACGCCGCGGCGCGCCTGCCGGACGCCGAGCCGGGCACCGACCGATCCACGACCGACTTCCACACGACCGACCGCCACACCACCGACGGCACCGACCGCCACGGCGGCGACGGGCATACCGTCACGACGAAGGAGACACCATGACCACCCTGCACCTGACGATCGACTCCACCCTGGGTCCGCTGCGCCTCGCCAGCGACGGCGAGCACCTGACCGGCGTCTACTTCGCCGAGCACCGGCACGCGCCGCAGGAGCTGGGCGCCGAGGTCGACGAGGCGCAGGCGCCCGCCGTGCTCCTCACGGCGGCCCGGCAGCTGCGGGAGTACCTGGCGGGGGAACGCACCGAGTTCGACCTCCCCCTGGCGGCCGAGGGCACCGACTTCCAGCAGCGCGTCTGGGGCGTGCTGCGCACGATCCCCTACGGCACGACCTGGTCCTACGGCGACCTGGCCCGGGCGCTGGGCCAGCCCGGGGCCTCGCGCGCGGTGGGGCTGGCCAACGGTCGCAACCCGATCTCCATCGTCGTGCCCTGCCACCGCGTCATCGGGTCCACCGGCGCCATCACCGGCTACGGCGGCGGCGTGGAGCGCAAGCAGCAGCTGCTGGACCTCGAGCGCAGCGCGAGCGCCCCCGCGCTCTTCGGCTGAGTCGACCCCCGGCAGCGCCGCCGACGCCGTGCCGGGGAGCCGCCGACGGACGACTACGCTGGGAGGGTGAGCGACGCGACCCCCCAGCCCGTCCCGGACACCGACCTGCCCGAGCAGATCGCGGTCCGTCAGGGCAAGCGTCAGGCGATGCTGGACGCCGGGGTCGACCCCTACCCGGTCAGCCTGCCGGTGACCCACACCCTGCAACAGGTGCGCGAGCAGTGGGACGGCCTGGAGACGGGCGAGGAGAGCCAGGACGTCGTCGGGGTCGCGGGACGGGTCGTCTTCGTGCGCAACACCGGCAAGCTCTGCTTCGTCTCGCTGCAGGCCGGTGACGGCACCCGGCTGCAGGGGATGCTCTCCCTCGCCGAGGTCGGGCAGGAGTCGCTGGACCGGTGGAAGGCCTGGGTCGACCTGGGCGACCACGTCTTCGTCGAGGGCCGGGTCATCCGCTCCCGCCGCGGTGAGCTCTCCGTCATGGCGGCCCGGTGGGAGATGGCCGCGAAGGCGCTGCGTCCGCTGCCGGTCCTGCACAAGGACCTGTCCGAGGAGCAGCGGGTCCGGCAGCGCTACGTCGACCTCATCGTCCGGGACGAGGCGCGCCAGATGGTGGCGGACCGGGCGGCCATGACCCGCGCCGTGCGCCGCGTGCTGGAGCAGGACGGCTATCTGGAGGTCGAGACCCCGGTGCTGCAGGCGGTGCACGGCGGTGCGAACGCCCGGCCGTTCGACACCCACCTCAACGCCTTCGACATGCCGATGTCGATGCGGATCGCGCTCGAGCTCTATCTCAAGCGGGCGGTCGTCGGCGGGGTGGAACGGGTCTACGAGATCGGCCGGATCTTTCGTAACGAGGGCATCGATTCCACCCACTCGCCGGAATTCACGATGCTCGAGTGCTACCAGGCATACGGTGATCAGTTCACCATGGCCGATCTCATCCGCCGGATCATCCTCGCGGCGGCCGACGAGCTCGGCTCACGCACGCTCGACACTCCTGCAGGAATGATCGACCTCGACGCGGAATGGTCCTGGCTTCCCTTCTACGAGGGCCTGTCGGCGGCGGTGGGGGAGAGGGTCGGAGTCGACTCCTCGCTCGACGACCTGCGTCGGCTCGCTGCCACGCACGAGGTGCCGGTGAAGCCGGAGTGGGGCGCCGACAAGATCGCCATGGAGATCTTCGGCGACGTCGTCGAGCCGACCCTCGTCCAGCCGACGTTCGTCTGCGACTACCCGACGATCGCCCAGCCACTGGCCCGCCCGCACCGCACCCAGCCCGGGCTGGTCGAGGCGTGGGACCTCGTCATCGGCGGGGTGGAGCGGGGCACCGCCTTCTCCGAGCTGGTGGATCCCGAGGTCCAGCGGGCGCGGCTGACCGAGCAGTCGCTGCTCGCCGCGGGCGGGGACCCCGACGCGATGCAGCTGGACGAGGACTTCCTGCGGGCGCTGGAGTATGCCGCGCACCCATGGGTGGCCTGGGGATGGGTCTGGACCGGGTGCTCATGCTGCTGACCGGCACCGGGATCCGGGAGACCATCCTCTTCCCCTTCCTCAAGCCGGAGGCGTGATGGGCGACCTCCTGTACGAGGGGTGGATGATCCTGGCGGCGCTGCTGCCGTCGGCAGGGCTGCTCTACCTCTTCTACGTCGTCATGAAGCACGTGGTGGAGGGAGACCGCCGCGAGCGTGCCGCGCTGCGGGCCGCCGAGCAGGCGCAGGACGCGCAGGAACGCGAGAGGGGCACCGCACGCGCCCCGCAGGACGATCCGGACACCCACCCGGAGCAGCGTCGCTGACTGCTGCGCCCACCCGCTGGCGGGTCGGCGAAGAATGGCACTGTGATTGCCTTGTGACCTTGTCGCGCAATTGCCCGGGTTCGCGTTCGGAGGAAAAGGCGCTAGTCTTCTTTCGCGCCGCATCCTGTTGGCGGCGCAAGGTCTCATCAAGGAGAAGAAAATGGCACAGCGTGTGCAGGTCATCCTCGTCGATGACCTCAGTGGCGGGGAGGCGAGCCAGACCGTGGAGTTCGCCCTCGACGGGGTTCACTACGAGATCGACCTCAGTGACGAGAATGCTGCGAAGTTGCGTGAGGACTTCGCCTCGTGGATCGGTCAGGCGCGTCGTTCCGGCGGTCGTCGGCAGACCCGCCGCAAGGGCTCGTCCGCCACGAGCGGTCGCAGCGACGAGCTCGCGAAGGTCCGTGAGTGGGGCCGGGAGAACGGCTTCCAGGTGAGCTCGCGCGGCCGTGTGTCGCAAGAGCTGCAGGACGCCTACGCGGCGGCCCACTGACAGCAGCGTCTGCCCCCGGGCGGACCTGGACGGGGCCGGCACCCAGGAGGGGGCCGGCCCCGTCGTCGTTCTCCAATCCCCACCGAGCGTCGTGAATGGTTGTTCTCGCCCCCCGAGCGCCGTGAATGGTTGGCTCGGGTCCCACCGAGCGTCGTGCATGGTTGCCCTCACGCCTCGTGGAGGCTGACCTGGGTGAGCTCGTCGTCGCCGTCCGCCGCGGCCTCGACCTCGTCCCACTCGCGGGGGAGGGCGACCTGAGGGCGTTCGCGTCCTCGGAGCGACCATGGGCAGATCGTCGTCTTGGCCCCGTTGTTCTGGCTCCAGTCGAGGAAGACCTTGCCGGGTCGGACCGCCTTGGTCATGCGCGCCGTCACCAGGTCGGGGTGCTGCTCGGCGAGGCTCTCGGCCAGCGCCTTGATCACCGCGGAGACCTCGTCCGAGCTGCGGGTGCCCTCGAGCGCGGCATACAGCTGCATCCCCTTGGACCCGCTCGTGACCGGGCGGGCCTCCAGGCCCACCCCGGCCAGCCGGTCGCGCACGAGCACGGCGACCCTCGCGCACTCGGCGAGCCCGGCACCGGGCCCGGGGTCGAGATCGACGACGAGCCGGTCCGGGTGCTGCGGCACACCGTCCTCGTCCAGCCGCCACTGGGGCACGTGCAGCTCCAGGCTGCCGAGGTTGACGAGGTAGACGAGGTCGGCCAGATCCGTGACGAGGGGGAAGGTCAGGTGGGTGTGCCCGCGCGAGGACCCTGGGGTCGGCACGACGACCCGTGGCAGCCAGTCGGGAGCCCCGGAGGGGAGGTTCTTCTCGAAGAAGTGTGCCTGCGCGACTCCCTCCGGCCAGCGGATCCGGGTGACCGGCCGGTCGGCCAGCTCGGGGAGGATCTGCTCGGCGTGGGTGACGTAGTAGGTGAGGACCTCCCCCTTGGTCGTGCCCGTCGCGGGGTAGAGGACCTTGTCGAGGTTGCTGACCTTGAGCGTGCGTCCGGCGACGCTCACCTGCTGGCTGCTCACGTCAGCTCCTCCTGCACCAGGTCCTCCGGGGTGAGGTCGGCCCGGACCCCTTGGAAGGAGGGTTGTCGCAGCCGGTCGGCCTCGCTCAGCCCGAGCGAGGCCACCTCCACGACCACCCGGGGCTCCAGCCAGGTCGACCCGCGGGCCTCCACCGCGGGGATCGGCGCGTCGAAGGGGTATGCCGCCCGCGGCACCGCCGCGAGCAGCCGCTGCAGCTGTTCGCCCGCGCGCCCGGCCAGCCCGCTGCCGACCCGACCCCGGTAGCGCAGGAGCAGGCTCCCGTCGTCGGCGCGCACGGGCATACCGTCGGGACCGGGGACGGGAAGACCCACGTGCACCGCGCCGAGCCGTCCCGGCCGCCCGGTCTCGGGTCGCCACCCCCCGACGACCACCGAGCGGCGGGCCCGGTGCGGGAACTTCACCCAGTCGGCGCTGCGCTGCCCCGCCCGGTATGCCGCCGTCCGCCGCTTGCTGACGACCCCCTCCAGCCGCTGCTCCCGGGTCGCGGCCAGCAGCATGGCCCCGTCGTCGTAGACCGGCGAGACCGAGACCTGGGTCTGCGGCACGTCGTCGAGCAGCTCCTCCAGCGCCTGCCGCCGCGCGCTCCACGGGAGCGAGGTGAGGTCGAGACCGTCGACGCGGAGCAGGTCGAAGGCGACGTAGGTCGCCGGACGGGTGCTCGCGAGCCGGCGGGCCGCGGCGGTGGTCGAGGTGTGCACCCGCTCGACGACCTGGCCGAAGGACGGGCGGCCGTCGACGAGCACGACGGCCTCCCCGTCGAGCAGCAGGTCGTCGGCGATCCCGACCAGCCCGGTGAGCTCGGGGAAGGCGACGGCGATGTCGCGCTCGCCGCGCGTGGTCAGCCGCAACGTCCCCCCTGGACGTCGGCGAGCAGCCGGATGCCGTCCCACTTGATCTCGTGGGCCCAGTCCGCACCGGGCGGCGGACCGACCCGGGTCTCCCCCGGGGTGGCGAGCATGGGGCGCATGGGTCCATCCTGGGGTGCGTGAGAGCGATCTGGAAGGGTGCCGTCTCGTTCGGCCTGGTCAACGTGCCCGTGCGGCTCTACTCGGCGACCGAGAACCACGACCTCAGCTTCCATCAGGTGCGGCGCAGTGACGGCAGCCGTATCCGCTACAAGCGGGTGGCCCAGGCCGACGGCGAGGAGGTCGCCTACAAGGACATCGCCAAGGCCTACGAGACCGATGACGGCAAGACCGTCGTGCTCACCGACGAGGACCTCGCCAGCCTGCCCAACCGCAGCAGCAAGGAGATCTCGGTCGAGCGCTTCGTCCCGCGCGAGCAGATCGACCCGATCCTGTTCGACAAGGCCTACTTCCTGGAGCCGGACGCCATGGGGGCGAAGGCCTACGGCCTGCTGCGCGAGGCGCTGCGGGAGTCCGACCGGGTCGCCGTGGTGACCGTCTCGGTGCGCAGTCGCATGACCATGGCCGTCCTGCGCGTGCGCGAGGACGACGACGCGATCGTGCTGCAGACCTTGCTCTGGCCGGACGAGATTCGGGCCTCCGAGCAGCTGGACCACCTTGACGAGGTGAGCGAGCCGAAGAAGGACGAGGTCGCCATGGCCCGGATGCTCGTCGACTCCATGTCCGGCGACTTCGAGCCCGAGGGGCACGTCGACGACTTCAAGGAGGCCGTGGACGCCCTGGTCGAGAAGAAGATCAGCGGCGGCGAGGTCACCGAGAGCCCGGACGAGGAGGACGAGGCCGACTCCGGCGAGGTCGTCGACCTGCTCGCCGCGCTGCAGCGCTCGGTGGACCGGGCCAAGAAGGGCCGCGGCTCCGACTCCGGCGCCGGATCCTCCGACGACGGGGGCAGCTCGGCCACGAAGGGCGGCTCCTCCTCGAAGACCTCGACCAAGAAGGGTTCGACGAAGAAGGCGACCAGCACGAAGTCGAGCTCGGCCAAGCGGTCGACGACCAAGAAGGCCGGCTGAGCGACCCGGTCACGGGGACCTGTCGCCGGGCGCCTCCCGGACCCGCACCCGAGCCGGTCAGGGCGTCACGGTCTGCTCGGCCGCCTCCTCGCGGGCCTGCTTCGGGCTGCAGCCGACGCCCTGGTCCAGCTTCTGGGCGATGGAGGTGAGGGTGGAGCGCAGCGGCTCGCGCAGGTCGTCCTCGCGGTCGACGAGGACCTCCGCGGTGAGGCTGTAGGGCTCTCGTGATCCGGAGCCCTGCGCTCCGCACAGGGTGAGGCCCACCCCGACCGTCGGGGACAGGTAGGACTCACCGAGGTACTCCGGGCCAGGCGCCATGCCCTCGGTCGCCTCGACGAGCGACCGGGCGGTCTCGCGGCCCTCCTGACCGACCTCGACGCTCACCCGCACCAGCGGCGTCTGCCCGTCGTAGGCCTCGCACACCCACCGGGTCTCGTCGTCGGCGACCATCACCTCCCGCGGCTCGGTGAGCTCGCCGCCGGCGAGGGCGCGCAGGGACTGCGGGCTGACGTCCTCGCACAGCCAGCCGTTGCTGCCTGAGCCGTCGGTGGCTGCCGCGTCCTGCTCGGCGGGGGCCGAGGTCTCGGTGCCGGGCTCCTCGGTGGGCTCGGAGGTGCAGGCGGCCAGGACGGCGACGAGCAGGAGCGGGGCGAGGCGGGTCAGGTGACGGCGGCGCATGGCCCGCATCGTAGGTCGGCTCCGGACCGCATTCCGCCGGGGGCGAACACGGAACATCGGCCGTGGATCTCGGCGTTGATCCGGATCAGACGCACGTAGAGTGGGTATACGCCCACAGTGGAGGAGAAGAGCATGTTCGAACGGTTCACCGACCGGGCTCGACGTGTGGTGGTGCTCGCGCAGGAAGAGGCGCGCATGCTCAACCACAACTACATCGGCACCGAGCACCTGCTGCTGGGCCTGATCCACGAGGGTGAGGGCGTGGCCGCCAAGCGCTGGAGTCGCTGGACATCTCGCTGGACGCGGTGCGCCAGCAGGTGCAGGAGATCATCGGCCAGGGGCAGAACAGCCCGACCGGCCACATCCCGTTCACCCCGCGGGCCAAGAAGGTCCTCGAGCTCTCGCTGCGCGAGGGACTCCAGCTGGGGCACAACTACATCGGCACCGAGCACCTGCTGCTCGGCCTCATCCGTGAGGGTGAGGGCGTGGCTGCGCAGGTGCTGGTCAAGCTGGGCGCCGACCTCAACCGGGTCCGTCAGCAGGTCATCACGCTGCTCTCGGGCTACCAGGGCAAGGAGTCGGCGACCGCCGGCGTCGGCGCCGGCAGCCAGCAGGAGGGCCAGCAGTCCGGCTCGCTGGTGCTGGACCAGTTCGGCCGCAACCTGACCCAGGCCGCCCGTGAGGGCAAGCTCGACCCGGTGATCGGGCGCGAGCAGGAGATCGAGCGGGTCATGCAGGTGCTGTCCCGCCGCACGAAGAACAACCCCGTCCTCATCGGCGAGCCCGGCGTCGGCAAGACCGCCGTCGTCGAGGGTCTGGCCCAGGACATCGTGCGCGGCGACGTGCCGGAGACGCTCAAGGAGAAGCAGCTCTACACGCTCGACCTCGGTGCCCTGGTGGCCGGCTCGCGCTACCGCGGTGACTTCGAGGAGCGGCTCAAGAAGGTCCTCAAGGAGATCCGCACCCGGGGCGACATCATCCTGTTCATCGACGAGATCCACACCCTCGTCGGGGCGGGTGCGGCCGAGGGCGCGATCGACGCCGCCAGCATCCTCAAGCCGATGCTGGCCCGTGGCGAGCTGCAGACCATCGGCGCCACGACCCTGGACGAGTACCGCAAGCACATCGAGAAGGACGCCGCCCTCGAGCGCCGTTTCCAGCCCATCCAGGTCGCCGAGCCGACGCTCAAGCACGCCATCGAGATCCTCAAGGGGCTGCGCGACCGCTACGAGGCGCACCACCGGGTGACCATCACCGACAGCGCGCTGGTCGCCGCCGCGTCCATGGCGGACCGCTACATCAACGACCGCTTCCTGCCGGACAAGGCGATCGACCTGATCGACGAGGCCGGGGCCCGGTTGCGCATCCGTCGGATGACCGCGCCGCCGGACCTGCGCGACTTCGACGAGAAGATCGCGCACGCCAAGCGTGAGAAGGAGTCGGCCATCGACGGCCAGGACTTCGAGAAGGCGGCCCGGCTGCGCGACGAGGAGCACAAGCTCACGCAGGCGCGTGCCGAGCGGGAGAAGGAGTGGAAGAACGGTGACATGGACGTCGTCGCCGAGGTCGACGAGGAGCTCATCGCCGAGGTGCTGGCTGCGGCGACCGGCATCCCGGTCTTCAAGCTGAGCGAGGAGGAGTCCTCCAGGCTGCTCAACATGGAGGACGAGCTGCACAAGCGGATCATCGGCATGAACGACGCCATCAAGGCGCTGTCGCAGGCCATCCGCCGCACCCGCGCCGGCCTCAAGGACCCCCGCCGCCCCGGTGGGTCGTTCATCTTCGCCGGACCGACCGGTGTCGGCAAGACCGAGCTGGCCAAGACGCTCGCCGAGTTCCTCTTCGGTGACGAGGACAGCCTCATCACGCTCGACATGTCGGAGTACTCCGAGAAGCACACCGTCTCGCGGATGTTCGGCTCGCCCCCCGGCTACGTCGGGTACGAAGAGGGTGGCCAGCTGACCGAGAAGGTGCGGCGCAAGCCGTTCTCGGTGGTGCTCTTCGACGAGATCGAGAAGGCGCACCCGGACATCTTCAACAGCCTGCTGCAGATCCTCGAGGACGGTCGCCTGACCGATTCCCAGGGTCGGGTGGTCGACTTCAAGAACACCGTCATCATCATGACCACCAACCTCGGCACCCGCGACATCGCCAAGGGCGTCTCGCTCGGCTTCTCCGCCGGCTCGGACACCCAGAGCGACTACGACCGGATGAAGAACAAGGTCACCGACGAGCTCAAGCAGCACTTCCGGCCCGAGTTCCTCAACCGCGTGGACGACACCATCGTCTTCCCGCAGCTGTCGCAGGAGGAGATCGTGCAGATCGTCGACCTCATGGTCGCCGGCCTCGACGAGCGCCTCAAGGACAAGGACATGGCGATCGAGCTCACCTCGGCCGCCAAGGAGCTCCTGGCCAAGCGCGGCTACGACCCGGTGCTCGGCGCCCGGCCGCTGCGCAGGGCCATCCAGCGCGAGATCGAGGACCAGCTCTCGGAGAAGATCCTCTTCGGCGAGCTGGGCACCGGTCAGATCGTCATCGTGGACGTCGAGGACCCGGTCGGCGAGGGCAAGAACCGCGACAAGGTCTTCACCTTCCGCGGGCAGGACAAGCCGTCCGAGGTGCCCGACACGGTGCCGGTGGAGGAGCAGGCCGGCTGACCCCCGGCTGACCCACCCGAACGGGCGGGGCGTGGTGCACGACGTGCGCCGCGTCCCGCCCGTTCTGCGTCTGGGAAAGGTATGCCGATGACCCTCTCCTGACGCATTTCACAGGTGCCACTCAGACACGCCGAGTTCACTCAGATCACGTGCTCGGAGGGGCGCCCGAGAACGGTGTGAAAAGCGAGAAAAATGCTGGTCATCGAACTACACCTATGTGATATCCGGGCTGACCTGCATCAACCCTGAGAGCGTGTGAGCAACATCACGAACTACACGCTTGTCATGCCCCCGGGAAATGCACTCATGGGGGTGGGGGTGGGGTTGCGTCGCAGGTCAGGGGTGGGTTTCATTGCTCCTGGCCCACCTGAGGGTCGTCCCAGAAACACCGGTCTCCGCACCCTGCCGGATACCTCTGCGTCCTGCCCCGCCACACACGTACGGATCACTGATGACCCTGAGCACCCGTCGCCTGTCGCGCACCATGATCGCCGTGACCGCCGCCACCGCCCCGGTGGTGTCGCTCGCGCCCGCGGCCCACGCCGCGCCCTCCGGCACCCCGCAGCTGCCGCAGCAGCCGCTGTTGCCGGCCACGCCGACCACCCCGGTCGCGACCCCCCGGGTCCTCCCGACCCCCGCCCCGACCTCGACCGTCACGATGACCGTCAACGCCGCTGCCGGCGTCAACGCCCGCAGCGGCCCGTCGACCTCCTACGGCATCGTGGGCGGCTACCGCAACGGGGCCAAGCTCACCGGCACGCTCACCTCCAACAACTGGCTCAAGGTCGGCAACAACACGTTCGTCGCCGCCTGGAACCTCACCCGGTCCTCCGGCAGCAACCCTGGTGGCGGTGGCGGCGGTGGCGGGAGCGCCGAGCGGGTCACGCAGTGGATGGAGGCCTCGGTCGGCAACGTGCGCTCGGGCCCCGGCCTGGGCAACCCGGTCGTCACCACGATGCGCAAGGGCACGAAGGTGATGGGCACCTGGACCAGCAATGGCTGGCTCAACATCGGCGGCGGGAAGTACATCGCCGGCTCGATCCTCACCGGCACCAACCCCGGCGGCGGTGGTGGCGGTGGCGAGCAGCCGGACCCCGCCCCGAACGAGGTGACCCGGTGGGTCAGCGCCGCGTCGGCGAACGTGCGCTCCGGCCCCTCGACGTCATACTCCGTCGTCGGCAGCATGTCGCGCGGCACCGAGGTCACCGGCACGCTCACCAGCAACGGCTGGCTGAAGATGTCGGGGTCGCAGTACATGGCGGGCTCGGTGCTCACCGCGAGCAACCCCGGCGGTGGCGGCGGTGGTGGTGGCGGCGCCGAGCCGGCTCCCGCCCCGGCCCCCTCGACCACCCGCCAGGAGATCCTCGACACCGCCGCGCAGTACATCGGCACCCCGTACAAGTGGGGCGGCAACAGCCCGCAGGAGGGCTTCGACTGCTCCGGGTACACGAAGTACGTCTTCGCCGAGGTGGGTCTGACCCTCCCGCGCACAGCGGCGATGCAACAGGCGGCCACCACCCCGGTGAGCAACCCGCAGCCCGGTGACCTGGTCTTCCACGGCTCCCCGGCCTACCACGTGGGCATCTACGCCGGCGACGGCATGATGTACGACACCGGTCGGCCCGGCGTCCCCACGCAGTACCGCGCGATCTTCAGCGGGGTGTCCGGCTACGGGCGCGTCGACGGGGTCGGCTGAGCGGTCTCGCCGGCCCGGCGGCCGAGGGTCCGTGACGTAGCATTCGCGGTATGCCCTCGGTCGCCCCTGTGCCCTCGCCTGCCCCAGACGTCGCCTTCCGACCGGTCTTCCTCGGCACCGACCCGGGGACCTACGGCCTGGCCCGCGCGCTGCACGAGAGCTACGGCGTCGAGACGACCCTCGTCTCCCGCGGACAGACCGGCGCGATCGCGCACTCGCGCATCCTGCGGCCCGTCGAGGCGGGCCACGACACGGGCCGCGCCCAGCTCCTCGCGACGCTCCTCGCCGAGGGGAGGGCCGCCAAGGAGCGCGACCCCGACGTCACGCTCGTGCTGGGCTGCAACTCCGACTCGCACACCGACCTCATCGCGCAGCACGCCGAGGAGCTCTCTGCCTCCTTCGCGTTCCCGCGGATGTCGCCGGAGACGCTGGAACAGATCGCGGACAAGCACCAGTTCGGCCAGATCTGCGAGCGGCTGGGCCTGCCGACCCCCCGCACGACGGTCGTGCACTTCGGCGACGCCGACCAGCCGGGGTGGACCCCGGAGCCGATCGAGATCACCTACCCCGTCGTGGCCAAGCCGGCCAACAGTGCGCACTTCGAGAACCTCAAGTTCCCCGGAGCGCAGAAGGTGTGGTTCCTGCAGAGCCCGCAGGAGTGGCAGGAGCTGGTCAAGGTGCTGGTGTCCGGCGGTGTGCGGCAGGACTTCCTCGTGCAGGAGCACATCCCCGGTGACGACACCCACCAGCTCTCGATCGTCGCCTACGTCGACCGCACCGGGCGGATGACCGCGTGCGCGACCGCGCAGGTCCTGCTCGGCGAGCACGACCCCACGACGATCGGCAACCCGATCGCCATGATCACCACCCCGATGCACGACCTCATGGACGCGGCGGAGCAGATCCTGGGCGCGGTGGACTACTGGGGCTTCGCCAACATCGACGCCAAGCGCGACCCCCGGACCGGGACGATCTACTACATGGAGGTCAACCCGCGGATGGGGCGCAACAGCTTCTACGCGACGGCTGCGGGTGCCGACCTCGCCGGTGCCGTGGTCGACGACCTCGTCCGGGGCGTCGAGCGGGAGCCGGTCCGCGGCACCGAGGAGGTGCTCTACAGCATCGTCAGCCCGCTGGTCCTGCCCTACTACGTCCGGGACGCCGCGCTGCGCCGGCGGGTGCTGGCCGCAGCACGCCGCAAGGTCGTCCACCCGTTGCTCTACGAACGCGGCAACTGGCGACGCCGCGCCTACGTCGCGGCGAACCGGCTCAACCACGCCAAGAAGCTGGCGACGTTCTACCGTCGCCCGTCGGCCTCCGGCTTCTGAGCAGCGCTCAGTAGAACGTCGCGCCGGAGCGGCCGCGGGACACGACCTTCGCGGTGACGCGGTGCCCGATCCGCTGCCACAGGGCATACCGGCGGGGGCGGACGACGAGGTCGTAGGTGCCGACGAAGTCGGTGACCTCCTTGGCGAAGCTCCGCTTGAACTCGCCGATGCCGAAGTAGGGGTCGTCGCGGTCGTCCACCTTGGTGGAGTGCGGGGTCCCGGCCATGTCGTAGGTCGTGGCCCCCTGGCTCTGCGCCCACTGCATCGCCGCCCACTGGAGCGCGTGGCTGCCGCCGCGGACCGGGCGCTCGCGGACGCTCGCGCCGTCGCGGTAGCAGGCGACGTGACCGACCACGGTGACGAAGGCCCCGGCGACGTCGCGCCCCTCGTGCTGGGCGAGGAAGACGCGGCCCAGGCCGGCGTCGCAGAAGGTGCGCCACATGGCGACCTGGTAGTCGTGCCCCCGCGGGGTGATGCCCTGGTCCTGCACCACCTCCATCCACAGGGTCCACATGCGCTCGTAGGTCGACTCTTCCAGCGGGGCGGCCTCGGCGACCACGCCCTGCTTGATCCCGCGGCGGATGGTGTTGCGCGTCTTGGACGGGAAGCGGGCCATGAGGTCGTCGGGGGTGCCGGTGACGTCGACGAAGACGGTGTTCTTGTTGGTCTGGATCCGGCCGGAGGGCAGCAGACCCAGACGGTCCAGGCCGGCGAGGGTCTCCGGGCTCTCGACGATCTCGGGCTCGAGCTTGACGAGGAAGACGCCCTCGCGGTGGGCTGCCTCGCGCAGCGGCGGCAGCAGCGGCTCGAGCTGCTCGAGGGTGGCCACGCCCGGGCCCTTGGGGAGGTACCAGACCTTGCCGAAGCCGGGGGCCCGCCGCTCGTGCACGGTGACCGGGAAGCCGTCGATGTCGGCATACCGGGGCGTCCACCCCATCATGGTTTTGACCTGCGCGAACTCCGGCGTCTGGAACATCGAGGGCTGGCCCGGCGTCGCCCGCAGGCGCTCGCGCCACGCGGCGTTGGACTGCGGTTCCACCCAGGTCAGCGTCATACCGGGATCGTAACGGCTGGCCCTGCCCGCTCCCGGGGGGGAACACGGGTGCCCGGGAAGCCCGGGCGACCTCGGCGATGAGTCCGGGCCGCCGGGGTGGTCCACCTCCTCATGGATACCGCGAACGACCCGACCGAGCGCGTGCGCCCCGTCGTGTGCAGGAGACCCTCGGCTCCGCGTCGCAGGAGCGCCAGCGGCTGGTCCGACAGGGACACGCCCTCGATGACGGCCGCGTCGAGCCCGGTCCCTGGCACCGGCACCGGATCCGCTGCAGGCGTGCGGATCTCACCGGGAGCGATGAGGCGTACGTCGCGGGAACCTCCCGGCAGGAGCATGCCGATGGCGGGGCCGTCCGCGAGCGGGAGGTCGGCATACCCGGCGCCTGGTGCTCGGTCTCCGGCTCGCGCTCGATCAGCAGTCGGGTCCTCACCTCGGACGGATCGTCGTCGGTCTGGTCCGACGAGAGCGCCAGGACCAGGGCGTCGAAGGGGCATCCTATGGCGAGTCCCGCGATCACTTCCTCGCCGGTGGGGAGCGGGATGGTGACTCCGCCCAGCTCGTCGGTCCCGACGACCGGGTCGCTGTGCCACCCGCTCACCGGGCAGGCCCACGGCGAGGCCGGCAGGGCCCGGCCGGTCGACCCTGGCAGGTCGCCCAGTGCCCACGCCGTCGTCACCGGCAGAGTGAGGGCGGCCACGCCGGCGACGATGACCTGACTCCCCCTGCGGCGTCGGTGGGCACGTGCCGCAACCCGCGTCGTCGCGCTGGCATCGAGCCGGAGGCCGGGGGGAGGGTGCTGCACCGAGCTCGGCCCGGATGCGCTCTTCCGCGTCGATCGTCATGACATGACCTCCTCGTCGGCGAGATGCTCGCGCAGGCGGGCAGGTCCTGCGTGGCATGCACGTCGCCGGTGAGGAACCAGCCGATACGCAGCAGCTCGGGGCTCGCCTGCTCGACGAACGCGGTGAACTCGCGATCGCGGGTTCGGCCCCGCGTGGTCTCGCGGCTCTCCCTGCGGCCTCGTGCCACGGCATACCTCCTCGGCTGGTTCACCCTCTCCTACCCTGACCGGCCCGGAAAGGTTGCCTGCGGCGGGCTCCGGCCTCGCGCGTCCCGCCGACAGGCCGGCCGCGAACGGCTGCAGCGTTCACGTGAACGCCAAGGCCGTTCGGGTCGGGCGTGTCGCCGGGACGGAGCGGCTCAGGTGCCGGGCAGGCGGTAGCGGTCGTCCGCGAGCGGCTCGACCAGGCCCTCGGCGACGAGGGCGTCCAGGCAGCGGTCGCGCTGCAGGTCGTCCTGCTGCCAGGCGGCGCGGAGGAGCTCGCCGGGCACCGGCCCGTCGGCGGACCGCAGGACCTGCAGGAGTGTGCCGCGGCACTGCCGGTCGGTGCCGGCCCAGGCCTGCCCGCGCCGGGCGGGCCCGTCGTGCGCGGGTGACCCGGCGAGCCGCCAGGCGCAGAGGTCGGCGACGGGGCACTCGCCGCAGCGGGGAGCGCGGGCGGTGCACACCAGCGCCCCGAGCTCCATGACGGCGACGTTCCACGTCGCGGCCTCGGCGTCGTCCGGCGGCAGCAGCCTGGTGGCGAGCTCCACCTCGGCCCGGCTGAGGGAGGGGGCGGGCAGGGCGGTGCCGGTCACGGCGCGGGCGTGCACCCGCCGGACGTTGGTGTCGACCACGGTGGCGCGCCGCCCGAAGGCGAAGGCGGCGACCGCCGCGGCGGTGTAGTCGCCGATGCCCGGAAGGCTGCGCAGCGTCGCCTCCTCGGAGGGCACCTCGCCGCCGTGCTCGTCCCGGATGGCCGTCGCGGCGGAGTGCAGCCGCAGCGCCGCCGGGGGTAGCCGAGGCGTCCCCACTCCCGCACCGCCGTGCCGCTCGGCTGCGCGGCCAGGTCGGCGGGCGTCGGCCAGGCCGTCATCCACCGCTCCCACACCGGCAGGACGCGCGCCACCGGTGTCTGCTGCAGCATGACCTCGGACACCAGGACCCCCCAGGGTGTCCGGTCGGGCCGCCGCCAGGGCAGGTCGCGCTGGTGCGCGGCATACCACCCCAGGACGCGGTCGTGCAGGACCTCGGTGCCGGCCGCGGTCACGTCAGACGTAGCGCTCGAGGATCGAGCTCTCGGCCAGCCGCGACAGCCCCTCGCGCACCGCGCGGGCCCGCGCCTCGCCGACACCGTCGACCTGCATGAGGTCCTCCAGCCCGGCGGAGAGCAGCTGCTGGAAGCTGCCGAAGTGCGTGACCAGCCGGTCGACGATCGCCCCCGGCAGCCGGGGGATGCGGTGGAGCAGCCGGTAGCCGGAGGGGCTGAGCTGCTGGTGGTCCATCCCGTCGCCGACGACGGTGATGCCCAGGCACCGGGCGACGGCGCTGAGGTCGAGCAGCTCGGTGCTGTCGAGGGCTGCCAGCGCCGCCTGGACCTGTGCCGGGTCACGACCGGCCTCGGCGGCGCCGATGTAGTCGCGGACGACCAGCTCGCGCTCCCGGTCCACCCCGCCGGTCATCTCCTCCAGCTGCAGCCCGATGAGACGGCCGTCGACCCCGAGCTCCACGACGTACTGCTCGATCTCGGCGCTGATCCGCCGGACCATCTCCAGCCGCTGCAGGACCTGGGCGAGGTCCCGCACCGTCACGAGGTCCTCGATCTCCAGCGCGGACAGGTTGGCGCCGACCTCGTCGAGCCGGGCCCGGTAGCGCTCCAGCGTCTGCAGCGCCTGGTTGGCCTGACCCTGCAGCTGACCGCGGTCCTCGAGCACGTGCCGGATGCTGCCGACGTAGAGCGCGATGATCGACATCGACTGGCTCACCGAGATGACCGGGTAGCCGGTCTGCTTGGCGGTCCGCTCGGCCGTCCGGTGACGGGTGCCGCTCTCCCGGGTCTCGATGGTCCGGTCCGGCGCCAGCTGGGTCGCGGCGCGCACGATCCTGGTGCCGTCGCGGGTGAGCACGATGCCGCCGTCCATCTTGGCCAGCTCGCGCAGCCGGGTGGCGGAGAACTCGACGTCCAGCTCGAAGCCACCGGTGCTGATGGAGTCGACGACCCGGTCGCTGCCCAGGACGATGAGTGCGCCGGTGCGTCCGCGCAGGATGCGCTCGAGACCGTCGCGCAGGTCCGTGCCGGGGGAGACGGCGCCCAGGGTCACGCGCAGCAGCTCCTCGTCCCTGCGTTCCGACATGCTCGCCTCCCTGACCGGTCCACGTCCGTCCGGGTGCCGCCCCGCGGCGTGCCCGGTGCCGCCGATCCTAGGCGCCGCGTGCGCGGGCACCCCGACCCGGCGCAGATCTTTACAGATTCTTGATCAGCGCGTCGTCACGTCCATCCCCCTGGCGGGCGGTGGCGCTCGCGGCTGCCAGCACGAGGGCGACCGCATCGCTGAGCGTGGCGAGCTCGTGGACCCGCATCGACGCGGGCGGTCGGCCCTCGGTCAGCGACCCGACGGGGATGACCGCCTCGGTGAAGCCGATGCGTGCGGCCTCCGCCAGCCGCCGCGGCGCGCCGGTCACCGGGCGCAGGTCGCCGGAGAGCCCCACCTCGCCGACGGCGATCGTGCTCACCGGCAGCGCCAGGTCGGCCTTGGCGCTGGTCAGCGCCAGGGCCAGCGCCAGGTCCGCCGCCGGCTCGGACAGCCGCACCCCGCCCACCGTCGCGGCGTAGCAGTCGTCCTTGCCGAGAGGGACGCCACCGCGCTGACCCAGCACCGCCAGGACCATCGCCAGCCGGGACGCGTCGAGGCCGCTGGTCGTCCGCCGCGGCGACCCGGCGGCCGCCTCGCTGACCAGCGCCTGGACCTCGGCGACCAGGGGCCGTCGCCCCTCGAGGGTGACGGTGACGCAGGTGCCGGGGACAGGGCGGTCGCGGCTGGAGAGGAAGAGCCCGCTGGGGTCGGCCAGGCCGACGATGCCGGAGTCGCCCAGGTCGAAGCAGCCCACCTCGTCGGTCGGACCGAAGCGGTTCTTCACCGCGCGCACCAGGCGCAGCCGGCTGTGCCGCTCGCCCTCGAAGGCGACGACGACGTCGACGAGGTGCTCCAGGACCCGCGGCCCGGCGATGCCGCCGTCCTTGGTGACGTGGCCGATGAGGACGGCTGCCGTGCCGCGTGTCTTGGCCGCCTGGATGAGCGCCGAGGCCACCTCGCGCACCTGGCTGACGTTGCCCGGTGCCCCCTCGACGTCGGCGCTCGCGACCGTCTGCACGGAGTCGACGACCAGCAGCCCGGGATCGGTCTGCTCGATCTGCCCCAGGATCGTCGCCAGGTCGGTCTCGGCGGCGAGGAAGAGGGTGTCGGCGACCGCGCCGATACGCTCCGCCCGCAGCTTGACCTGGGCCGCGGACTCCTCGCCGGAGACGTAGAGGACCGAGGTCCCCTCCCGCGCCGCCCGGGCCGCGACGTCCAGCGCCAGGGTCGACTTGCCGATGCCGGGCTCGCCCGCCATGAGCACGACGGCCCCGGGGACGATGCCCCCGCCCAGCACCCGGTCGAACTCGCCCACCCCGGTCGAGCGGGCCTGGGCGCGTCCGCGTCGACCGTGCGGATCGGCACCGCCGGGCGGGTCGGTGACACCGCGCTGGTGCGCACCGTGGTGCGCCCGCCGACCTCGGAGACCGTGCCCCAGGCCTGGCACTCGGGGCAGCGCCCCACCCACTTCACGCCCTGCCAGCCGCACTCGGTGCACCGGTATGCCGCTCTGCTCGCCTTCGCCACCGTGCCAGGGTAGGTGCGGGCACCGACAGCCCTGGCCCGCGGTGGCTCCCGGTGTCACCGGGGTAGGGCATCATGGCCGCCATGCGCCTGGGTGTCATCGACGTCGGATCGAACACGGTGCACCTCCTCGTGGTCGACGCCCAGCCCGGCGGGCACCCCACCCCGGACTACTCGCACAAGGTGGAGCTGCGGCTCGCCGAGCACCTCACGCCGCAGGGGGACATCAGCGACGAGGGCGCCCGGACCCTGGCGGGCTTCGTCACCGACTGCGTCGAGGTCGCCGAGAGCCGCGGCGCCACCGAGCTGCTGCCCTTCGCGACCAGCGCCATCCGCGAGGCCGGCAATACCGAGGAGGTGCTCGCCCTGGTGCGCGAGACCTCCGGGGTGGAGCTCGACATCCTGCCGGGGGAGGAGGAGGCCCGCGCCACCTTCCTCGCGGTGCGCCGCTGGTTCGGCTGGTCCGCGGGGCGGCTGCTCAACGTCGACATCGGGGGCGGCTCGCTGGAGCTGGCGGCGGGGCTGGACGAGCACCCGGACGCCGCCATCTCGCTGCCGCTGGGAGCGGGGCGGCTCAGCCGCGCCCTCGAGCACGACCCGCCGGAGCGCTCGGAGGTCAAGGCGCTGCGCAAGCACATCCGCTCCGAGATCGCGACGGCCCAGCCGGCGCTGACCAAGGTCGGGACACCCCAGCTCGTGGCGGGCAGCAGCAAGACGGTGCGCTCGCTGGCCCGTGCCTGCGGTGCCGCACCGAGGGGTGAGGGGCTCTACGTGCCGCGGGTGCTCCGCTTCGCGGACCTCGCCGAGCTGACGCCGCGGCTGCTGACGATGACGGCGGCGCAGCGGGCCGAGCTCCCCGGTGTCTCGGCCTCCCGAGCCCACCAGCTCGCGGCCGGCGCGCTCGTGCTCGAGGCCGTGCTTGAGCTCAACGGGGTCGACGAGCTGGCGGTCAGCCCGTGGGCGCTGCGCGAAGGTCTCATCCTGCGCTTCCTGGACGGGCTGTCCCGATGAGCGACCACATCCCGGTCCACCTGTCGACCTCGTCGGTCTACCCCGAGAACGCCGCCTACGCCTTCGACCTGGCGCAGCGGCTGGGCTACGACGGCGTGGAGATCATGGTCTGGACCGACCCGGTGACCCAGGAGGCGGGCGCGCTGCGCGCCCTCGCCCGGCTGCACGACCTGACCATCGGCGCGATCCACGCCCCCACCCTGCTGCTGGCGCAGCGGCTCTGGGGGTGGGAGCCGTGGGGCAAGATCGAGCGGGCGCTCGACCTGGCGCGCGACACCGACGCCCAGTGCGTCGTCGTCCACCCGCCGTTCCGGTGGCAGCGGGGGTATGCCGAGGGCTTCGTCGAGGGGGTGGCGCAGCGGCAGGAGCGGTGGGGCATCCCCATCGCCGTGGAGAACATGTTCCCCTGGCGCACCGGTGCCTCCGCGATGCAGGCCTACCTGCCCGGCCCGGACCCGCGCGAGTTCCCCTACAGCGACGTCACCTTCGACGTCAGCCACGCCGCGACGGCGGGCGAGGACGCGCTGGACATGGTCCGCGACCTCGGTGACCGGGTCCGGCACGTCCACCTGGGCGACTCCTTCGGGTCCTTCAAGGACGAGCACCTCGTGCCCGGCCGTGGTGACCAGCGGTGCCAGGAGGTGCTGGAGCACCTCGTCGCCACGGGCTTCGGCGGCGTCGTCAGCCTGGAGGTGGGGACCCGCAAGATGAAGCCTCCGGAGCGGGAGGAGGCGCTGGCCGAGTCGCTCGCCTTCGCCCGCCGGCACCTGGGTCAGCACGACCTGCCAGGTGCTCTCCCGGCGTGAGCGCACCAGTGCTCCGGGCGTAGCCTGTCGCCCATGGAGCTCGCCGACCTCAACCCCTCCGCCCTCATGCGCCAGACCCTGCTGGGCATGAGCCGCAACACCACGCTGCGCCAGGTGATCGAGCAGGCGCCGGTCAGCCGGGACGTCGTCCAGCGCTTCGTCGCGGGCGACGCCACCGCCGACGCCGTCCGGGTGGCGGGCGAGCTCGTGGACACCCGCCGCCAGGTGACGATCGACTACCTCGGCGAGGACACGCAGGACCCGGAGCAGGCGGCCGCGACCCGCGACACCTACCTGGAGCTGCTCTCCGCGCTCTCCGACGCCGGGCTCACCCAGGACGGCGCGGTCGAGGTCAGCCTCAAGCTCTCCGCGCTCGGCCAGTTCCTCGGCCGGGACGGGCACGCCATCGCGCTGGACAACGCCCGGGCCATCTGCCAGGCGGCCGCCAACTCCGGCACGACGGTGACCCTCGACATGGAGGACCACACGACGACCGACCCCACCCTGGCTGCGCTGGCCGAGCTGCGCCAGGACTGGCCCTGGGTGGGCGTGGCGCTGCAGGCCTACCTGCACCGGACCGAGCAGGACTGCCGCGACCTCGCGGGCGAGGGTTCCCGGGTGCGGCTGTGCAAGGGCGCCTACAAGCTGCCGGAGTCGGTCGCCTTCCAGGACAAGGAGGACGTGGACAAGTCCTACGTCCGCTGCCTGAAGATCCTGATGCAGGGCCCGGGCTACCCGATGATCGCCACGCACGACCCGAGGCTGGTGGAGATCGCTACGGTGCTCGCCGACAAAGCACAGCGTCAGGCTGACTCCTACGAGTTCCAGATGCTGCTGGGTATCCGGCCCGACGAGCAGCGCCGGCTCGCCGGTGCCGGTTCCCGGATGCGGGTCTACCTCCCCTACGGCGAGGACTGGTACGGCTACCTCGTGCGGCGGATGGCCGAGCGCCCGGCCAACCTCACCTTCTTCCTGCGCGGCCTGGCGACCAAGGGCTGATCCCTGTGACGATCGCGCTCCTCGGCGCCGGGGTCATGGGGGGCACCCTGGCCGCGGCGCTCGTCCGGTCCGGGCAGCGCCCGGACGAGCTCGTCCTCAGCGACAAGGTCACCGCGCGCGCCGAGCAGGTCGCCGGGCAGCACGGCACCCGGTATGCCCCTCCGGCCGAGGCCGTCGAGGTCGCCGACGTGGTGGTGCTCGCCGTCAAGCCGCAGGACATGGCGGCCCTGGTCGAGGAGGTGCACGATCACGTCCGCCCGGGCACGCTCGTCGTGTCCATCGCGGCCGGGATCACCACGGACTTCCTGGAGCGACGGTTGCCCCAGGGGACCTCGGTGGTCCGTGTCATGCCCAACACCCCCGCCCTGGTGGACCAGGGCATGTCCGCGATGAGCCCCGGGCGGCACTGCACCGACGAGCACGTGGAGCGGGCCCGTCACCTCATGGAGCACGTCGGCCGGGTCGTCGTGCTGGATGAGGGGCATCAGGACGCCGTCACCGCCATCAGCGGCAGCGGTCCGTCCTACATCTTCTACGTCGTCGAGGCGATGATCGAGGCCGGTGTGCTGCTCGGGCTGCCCCGGGACACGGCCACCGAGCTCGTCACGCAGACGTTGTATGGTGCCGCCACGATGATCCGCGAGACCGGGACCCACCCGACGGTCTTGCGGGAGCAGGTCTCCAGCCCCGGCGGCACGAGCGTCGCCGCCTTGCGGGCCCT
Source organism: Serinicoccus sp. CUA-874 (assembly GCF_001942225.1). NCBI lineage: Bacteria > Bacillati > Actinomycetota > Actinomycetes > Micrococcales > Ornithinimicrobiaceae > Serinicoccus > Serinicoccus sp. CUA-874. The sequence continues at coordinate 33,940 of NZ_MKJZ01000007.1, forward strand.
GGAGGACCACAAGGTCAGGGCTGCTTTCCTCACGGCGATGGAGGCGGCCGCGAGAAGGTCGCACGAGCTGTCCCCGCGCGAGGAATGAACACCCGGGTGCCGCGTCACCCACTGTTCACCTCGCTCGGCGCAGCACCGACGACCCGTGTGAAAGAGTAGGGAAACATGAGCGAGATCCACGTGCGCGTCCTCGACCCGGATGACTGGCCGTCCTACAAGGACGTGCGTCTGCGGGCGCTGCGTGAATCTCCCGAGGCCTTCGTGGCCTCCGCCGAGGAGGAGGAGGCCTTCCCGGACTCCCGCTGGCAGGAGCGGATGGAGCGCTCCCGGCGCCTCCTCGCGCAGGACGGCGACGAGGTCGTCGGCGTCGTCAGCGTCGGCACCGGACATCGCACCAACATCCCCGGCGCCGGTGAGCTCTTCGGTCTGTGGGTGGCGCCCGCCCGCCGCGGCTCCGGCGTGGCCCGTCGGCTGCTCGAGAAGGCCGCCAAGGTCGGTCGCGAGGTCGGTCTGCGCCAGCTCGTCTACTGGGTGGGCACCGACAACGGGCGCGCCGTCGCCTTCGCCTCGAGCTTCGGCTTCCGCCCCACCGACGACCGTCGTCCCATGCGCATCCGTGGCGTGGACGAGGAGGACGCGGAGTCGGAGGAGATGATGATGGTCTACCCGCTGGGTGACGCCGCTGGGGTTCCCACCTCGCTCTGAGCGCACCGTGGTCTAGCGTGAGCCCATGACGGGCTCCTGGGTGATGTGGGACGAGCGCTACACCGACTACGACTTCGGCCCCGGTCACCCGATGCACCCGAGCCGGCTCGACCTCACGCACCGGCTCGCAGGGTCGCTGGGACTCCTGGATCACGCCGACGTGGAGATCCACGGCGCCCGGCACGCCAGCCAAGACGAGCTGCTCTCGGTGCACACCCCCGACCTCCTCGAGGCGGTGCGGGCCGCCTCGGACGACCCCCGTGCCGCGACCGGACGTCACGGCGTCGGCACGGAGGACACACCCGCCTTCGCCGGTATGCACGAGGCCACGTCGTTGGCCGTCGGCGCGACCGTCGAGGCGTGCCGGGCCGTCTGGTCCGGGCGGGTGCGGCGCGCCTGCAACATCGCCGGCGGCCTGCACCACGCCATGCCGCAGGCGGCCTCGGGATTCTGCGTCTACAACGACATCGCCGTGGGCATCCAGCACTTGCTGGACGCGGGGGCCGAGCGGGTGCTCTACCTCGACCTCGACGTCCACCACGGCGACGGGGTGGAGCGGTGCTTCTGGAACGAGCCGCGGGTGATGACGGTCTCGATGCACGAGACCGGCCGGGCGCTCTTCCCCGGCACCGGCTTCCCCGGTGACACCGGCGGCCCGAAGGCGCCGGACTCGGCGGTCAACATCGCCCTGCCCCCGGGCACCGGGGACGAGGGGTGGCTGCGGGCCTACCAGGCCGTGGTGCCGACCCTCGCCCGCGCCTTCGATCCCCAGATCGTCGTGAGCCAGCACGGCTGCGACTGCCACTACGCCGACCCGCTGGCCCACCTGTCGGTCTCCATGGAGGCGCTCGCGGTCGCCTACGGGTGGGTGCGGGAGCTGGCCGACGACCTGACCGAGGCAGGTGGGTCGCGCTCGGCGGGGGAGGGTATGAGCTGGTCGAGGTGGTGCCACGGGCGTGGACGCACCTCATCGGCGTGGTCACCGGGCGGCCGGTGGACCCCGCCACGGCGGTGCCGGAGGAGTGGCGGCGGCACGTCGAGGAGATGTACGGCGTGACCGCGCCGCGGTCCATGGGGGATCGTGAGGGGCGGGAGATCCGCTACGGCCGCTGGGACGAGGGCCACGACCTCGACGAGCCGGTGGACGCCGCGATCATGGCGACCCGCCGGGCGAGTCTGCCGGGCTGGGGGCTGGACCCGTACTTCGACTGAGACCCTCCGGCCGCCCCTCCGGACCCACCCGACAACTCCAGGCCCGTGCATCCCGTTGACACCACCCCGCGTGTCGCGCTGGACTTTTTGGTTCCACGACTTTCGCAAGCACCACATCTGCCCCTAGTGTTAGCCCGACAACCACGCAGGCCGCTTGCCGGAGGGGAAGCCGTGCGCGCTGCCTGCACAGAAGTTCAAGAGACGGGATGCGTCCGATGGCAGATGAGCGCCAGCTCGCCGAGATGACGTTCATGACCGTGGCCGAGGTGGCTGCCGTCATGCGCGTGTCCAAGATGACCGTGTACCGGCTGGTGCACTCGGGCGAGCTGCCCGCGGTGCGGGTCGGACGGTCATTCCGGGTGCCCGAGAAGGCGGTGCACGCCTACCTCGAGGACTCCTACCACGGCACTGCCTGACGCGTCCGACCGCCGTGGCCGGCGACCCCGGCGACGGCCCTGCAGCCGACCTGCGTGACCGGGTCGCTTTGGGGCACGCCGCTGCGCCGCGCTAGGCTGACCGGGCCGTGCCCCGCCCCGCGTCCGCACGACGCAGGCCGGCGGAGGCACCATCAGGACCGACGACGACGAAGGATGGCCCCATGGGCTCAGTGATCAAGAAGCGCCGCAAGCGGATGGCCAAGAAGAAGCACCGCAAGCTGCTGCGCAAGACGCGTCACCAGCGTCGCAACAAGAAGTGAGGTCGTCGGCCACCGGCCGATGACGATCCGACCACGGCGCCCGCCCCGCGACAGGGAGGGCGCCGTCGTCGTCCCCGGGGACGACGCCGAGCGTGGCGAGGGAAGGACCAGGTATGCCGTGGTGGAGACGGGAGCGCGCCCCGGGCCCCGAGCCCCGCGTCGAGATGCTCTCCCGGCCTGGCTGCCACCTGTGCGACCAGATGCTCGCGGTGGCCCGGGAGCAGGTCGACGAGGTCCGGGTCCGGGACATCGACGCCGAGCGTGCCGCGGGGGACATGGACCAGCAGGAGCACGACCGGTGGAGCACCGAGGTGCCTGTCCTGATCGTGAATGGCGAGCCGGTCGCACGCTGGCGGATCGAGCCCGGGGAGCTACGGCTCGCGCTGTCCCGTGGGCGTCGGCGCGGGTCGGGGCGCTGAGCCCGGACCTCGGCGCCGTTTTGGTGGAACCAGGGGTGCGAGCCTACAGTTGAAGGGTCCGCGCCGACCGCTCGGCGAGGGTCTGATATAAGCCCCTCCCGTCGCCGGCGCCACCCATCCAGAGAGGAGCCGGTGCCGCCGTGATGGCCGAGTCGAACCGGCGCGGGGTGCCGGACGCCACGGTCGGCCGGCTCCCGGGCTACCTCCAGGCCCTCACCACGGTCGCCGAGCAGGGGCATACCTCCATCTCCAGCGAGGAGATCGCCGCGCTCGCGGGCGTGCGCTCGGCCCAGGTGCGCAAGGATCTCTCCCACCTCGGCTCCTACGGCGTCAGAGGGGTGGGCTACGACGTCTCCCGACTGGTCGAGCAGGTCTCCGCCGAGCTCGGGCTGAGCCAGGACTGGCCTGTCGTCATCGTCGGGATGGGCAACCTCGGCCGTGCCCTCGCGAGCTACGAGGGTCTGGCGACCCGTGGCTTCCACGTCGTCGCGCTCGCCGACAACGACCCCGACGTCGTGGGCAGCCACGTGGAGGGTATGCCCGTGCAGCCGCTCGCCCAGCTGCGCACCGGCGGGCCCGTGTCCGTGGGGGTCATCACGACGCCGCCCGAGGCGGCCCAGGAGGTGGCCGACGTGCTCGTCGAGCTCGGCGTGCACTCGATCCTCAGCTTCGCCCCGGTCGTGCTCCAGGTACCGCCCGACGTCGACGTGCGCCGGGTCGACCTGGCGACCGAGCTGCAGATCCTCACCTTCCACCAGCACCAGCGGGAGGTCGCCGTGTCCGGCACACCGGTGGAGGGGGTCTCGTGAGCGTCCTCGTCGTGGGCCTGTCCCACCGCACCGCACCGATCGACCTGCTCGAGCAGGCCGTCCTCGACGCCGACGGTTCCCGGCAGCTGGCCACCGGCCTGCGGGCGGGCGACCACGTCCACGAGGCGTTGGTGCTCTCCACCTGCAACCGGCTCGAGGTGGTCGTGGAGGCAGGGACCTTCCACGGGGCGCTCGAGGAGATCGGGGCCGCGCTGGGAGCGCTGACCGGGCTCACCCGCGACCAGCTCACCGACCACCTCTTCGTCCACTACGACGACCGCGCCGTGGCCCACCTCTTCGAGCTCGCCTGCGGGCTGGACTCCCTGGCCGTCGGCGAGAGCCAGGTCCTGGGGCAGCTGCGCGAGGCACTCGCCCTGGCGCAACGGCACGGGCACCTGGGCCCGTCGCTCAACCCGCTCGTGCAGCAGGCGCTGCGCGTGGGCAAGCGGGCACACGCCGAGACGGGCATCGACGAGGTCTCCCGCTCGCTGGTCGGCCTCGGCCTGGACCAGGCCGCGTCGGTCCTTCCCGACCTCACCGAGGCGCGCACGGTCGTCGTGGGGGCAGGGGCCATGTCCGGCCTCGCCGTCGCGACCCTCGCGCGGCACGGGGTGCACGACCTCACCGTCGTGAACCGGACCCGCGACCGTGCCGACCGGCTGGCCGCGACCCACGGTGCCCGGAGCCTGCCCTGGTCCGACCTGGCCGCGGCCGTGGGCTGCGCCGATCTCGTCCTCACCTGCACCGGTGCTGTCGGGCACGTCCTGGACGGTCCCGCCCTCGCGCGTGCCCGCAGCGAGGCCGGACGGGCCGGGTCGCCGCTCGCGCTGGTCGACCTCGCGCTCCCGCGCGACGTCGACCCGGCCGTGTCCCGGCTGCGCGGGGTCCACCTCTGGGGTCTCGCCGAGCTGCAGGAGGCCGCGGGCCTGGCGGGGGCGGGCGACGCCGGGTCCGCGACCGAACCGGCCGCCGTCACGGCGGTCCGGGGCCTGGTCGCGACCGAGGTCGCGACCTACCTCACCGAGCGGCACGCCGCGCGGCTGGCCCCCACGCTGGCCGCCCTGCGCACCTCCGCGGGCCGCGTGGTCGACGCGGAGATGACGCGGCTGGACCAGCGCCTGCCGCACCTGCCGGACGACGAGCGCGCCGAGGTGCGCCAGACCGTCCAGCGGGTCGTGGACAAGCTGCTGCACACGCCCACGACACGCGTCAAGCAGCTCCACTCCGGCGTCGAGGACGTCCCGGCCGACTACGCCCACGCCCTGCGTGAGCTCTTCGACCTGGACAGCCGTGAGGTCGCGGCCCTGTCCAGCCCCCCGCTCGGCGTGGTCGAGAAGGCTGCCGAGCAGCGCGGGGAGGGGGACCGGGCCGATGGCTGACACCCCGTCCCTGACGCCGACCCGGCCGCTGCGGCTGGGCACCCGGCGCAGCGCTCTCGCCACCAGCCAGTCCACCTGGGTGGCCGACCGGCTGCGTGCCGCGGGGCACGAGGTGGAGCTCGTCCTGGTGACCACGGAGGGAGACACCTCGGCGCGCAGCCTGCGCGAGATCGGCGGCACCGGCGTCTTCGCCTCGGCGCTGCGCACCGCCCTGCTGGAGGAGCGGATCGACCTGGCCGTGCACTCGCTCAAGGACCTGCCGACGGCGCCCGCCGACGGTCTCGTCGTGGCAGCCGTCCCGGCGCGGGAGGACCCCCGTGACGTGCTGGTCGCGCGGGACGGGCTGACCCTGGACGAGCTCCCGAGCGGTGCGGTCGTCGGCACCGGGTCCCCGCGCCGCGCGGCCCAGCTGCGCCTGGCCCGCCCCGACCTCGAGGTCCGCGACATCCGCGGCAACGTCGACTCGCGCATCCGGATGGTCGACGACGGCGTCCTCGACGCCGTCGTCCTGGCCCGGGCCGGGCTCGCGCGGCTGGACCGCCTCGACGACGCCACCGAGGTGCTCGCCACCGACGTGGTGCTCCCCGCGGCCGGCCAGGGCGCCCTCGCGGTGGAGTGCCGGGCCGAGGACACCGAGCTGACCCGAGGCCTCGCCGACCTGCTGGAGCACCCGCCCACCCGGGCCGCCGTCACCGCCGAGCGGGCCGCGCTGGCCCGGCTCGAGGCGGGCTGCACCGCACCGGTCGGCGCGCTCGCGCAGACCTCCAGCGACGGCATATCCGGCGACGGCCCCGCCACCACCCTCACCCTTCACGTGTTCGCCGCCCTGCAGGACGGGGCGCGCACGCACGTGCTGACCGGCGCGCAGGACGCGCCGGACGACCTCGCGCCCGCGCCGCCGAGCTGCTGTTGAACCGTCCCGACCCGGCCGGCTTCGTAGCCGTCTCCGGGTCATACGAACCGGAGTCCGACCTGTGAGCACCGACGCCGCCCCCGTCCACCTGACCCCCGTCCCCAGCGCCGCCGCGCGCGTCGCCTTCGTCGGCGCCGGGCCCGGCGACCCGGGCCTGCTCACCGTCCGCGCCCGCGACTACCTCGCGGTCGCCGACGTCGTCGTGGTGGACTCGGCCCACCGTGAGGAGGACGTGCGCGCCTGGGTGCGGGAGGACGCCGAGATCGTCCGCACCGTCCGCGGCGAGGACGGTCCGGCACTCACCCCGTCGGCCCGCGCCAAGCTGCTCGTGCGCACCGCCTCGAAGTTCGACGACGCCACCCACCTCGTCGTCCGGCTCATGCCCGACGACTCCTCCGGCGGCACGATGGCCGACGAGGCGCGCGCCTGCCACGAGGCCGGGGTCTCCTTCGAGATCGTCCCGGGGGTCAGCGCGGCCTGGGCCGTGCCGGCGTATGCCGGGATGCTCCCAGACGGCGACGGCGGGCAGGTCCACGTCGTCAGCGCGGCCGACACCGCCGTGGACTGGTCGCACTCGGTCGACGACGAGGTCACCGTCGTGGTCCTCGGCGACCGCGACCGGCTGCACCGCGCGCTGCGGCACCTGGCCGACGCCGGGCGGGGCGGCGAGACCCCCACGGCCCTGACCGGCAGGGGCACCACCAACACCCAGCAGACCAGGGTCACCACCCTGCAGGAGTCCCTGGACAGCCCCGAGGAGCTGGACGGCGTGAGCCTCGCCGTCGTCGGTCGACCGGTGCAGCTGCGGGCCGAGCTGTCCTGGTGGGAGTCCAAGCCGCTCTTCGGCTGGTCGATCCTGGTGCCGCGCACCAAGGAGCAGTCCGGGCCGATGACCGACCGCATCGCCGGCTACGGCGCCACGTCCTCGGTCGTCCCGACGATCAGCGTGGAGAAGCCCCGCACCCCGCAGCAGATGGACCGGGCGGTCAAGGGCCTGGTGACCGGTCGCTACGAGTGGATCGGCTTCACCTCCGTCAATGCGGTCAAGGCCGTGCGGGAGAAGTTCGAGGCGCTGGGGCTCGACGCCCGGGCCTTCGCCGGGCTCAAGCTCGCCGCTGTCGGGGGAGTCACCGCCGAGGCGCTGCGCGACTGGGGCCTGGAGCCGGACCTCGTGCCGGACGGTGAGCAGTCCGCGCGCGGGCTGCTGGAGTCCTGGCCCCCCTTCGACGAGGTGCTGGACCCGATCAACCGGGTCTTCCTGCCGCGGGCCGACATTGCCACCGACACCCTCGTGGCCGGGCTGCAGGAGATGGGCTGGGAGGTCGACGACGTGACGGCCTACCGCACCGTGCGGGCAGCCCCGCCGGCCGCGGAGATCCGGGAGGCGATCAAGGGCGGCGCCTTCGACGCCGTCTGCTTCACCTCCTCCTCCACGGTGCGCAACCTCGTCGGCATCGCGGGCAAGCCGCACCCGGGCACGGTCGTGGCCTGCATCGGCCCGGCCACGGCCAAGGCGGCCGAGGAGCACGGCCTGCGGGTCGACGTGGTCGCCCCCGAGCCGAGCGCGACGAACCTCGTCGACGCCCTGGCCGAGCACGCCCGCTCGCTCCTGGCCCAGGCGCAGGCGGAGGGCGAGGAGTTCGTGCGACCGAGCCGGCGCGCACCGGCGGCGCGACGCCCCCGGTCGCGGCGGTGACGGCATACCCGGGACCGCCCGAGCGCCCGCGTCGGCTGCGCGGCACGCCCGCCCTGCGGCGGCTGGTGTCGCAGACGCGGCTTCATCCGGCCGAGCTGGTGCTCCCGGTCTTCGTCCGTGACGGCATCACCGGGCCCGAGCCGATCGGCTCGATGCCCGGCGTCGTGCAGCACACCCCGACCAGCCTGGTCGCGGCGGCGCGCGAGGCGGTCGAGGCCGGCGTCGGGGGGATCATGGTCTTCGGCGTCCCCCGGGCGCAGGACAAGGACGCGGTCGGCAGCGTGGGGCTCGACCCGGACGGGGTGCTCAACGCCGCCCTGCGCACGCTGCGCACCGAGCTCGGGGACGACACGGTGATCATGAGCGACCTGTGCCTCGACGAGTTCACCGACCACGGCCACTGCGGCCTCGTGGACGACGCGGGTCGGGTCGACAACGACAGCACCCTCGAGGTGTATGCGCGGATGGCGGTGGCGCAGGCGGAGGCCGGGGCACACGTCGTCGGCCCCAGCGGGATGATGGACGGCCAGGTGCGGGTGGTCCGCCAGGCCCTCGACGCGGCCGGTCACCAGGACATCTCCGTGCTCGCCTACACCGCGAAGTACGCCAGCGGCTTCTACGGGCCCTTCCGCGAGGCGGTCGCCTCGACCTTGCAGGGGGACCGCGCGACCTACCAGCAGGACCCGGCCAACCGGGCCGAGAGCCTGCGCGAGCTGCGGCTGGACCTGGAGGAGGGCGCGGACATGGTCATGGTCAAGCCCGCGCTGCCCTACCTCGACGTCCTCAGCGACGTCGCGGCGCAGTCCGACGTGCCGGTCGCGGCCTACCAGGTCAGCGGGGAGTACGCCATGATCGAGGCGGCCGCCTCCCAGGGCCTGCTCGACCGGGACCGTATGGTGATCGAGACACTGACGTCGATCCGCCGGGCCGGTGCCCAGGTGGTGCTGACCTATTACGCGACGACGGCCGCTCGACTGCTGGGAGGGTGAGATGGTCCGCTGGCTGGACGAGGAGGAGCAGCGCGCGTGGCGGTCAATCCTGCGGGCCTCCCACCTCATCCAGCGCGTCATGGAGGAGGCGCTGGACGAGTACGGCGTCTCCCTCGGGGAGTACGAGCTGCTCAGCATGGTCTCCGAGGCGCCGGGCGAGCGCATCAGGATGGCCGAGCTGGCCCACCTCATCGTCCAGTCCCGCAGCCGCGTCAGCCACACCGCCAACCGACTGGAGAAGCGTGACTGGGTGCAGCGCGTCCGCACCCCGCGGGACGGCCGGGGGGTCGTGCTGCAGCTCACCGCGACCGGGGCGAAGGAGCTCAAGCGGCTGGCGCCGGTGCACGTGGAGAGCGTGCGTCGAGCCCTCCTGGACCACCTGAGCCGGGAGGAGCTGCTCGAGCACGGGGAGGCGCTGCGCCGCGTCGTGCGGCCCCTCCGGCACCGCGATGACGAGGCCCTCGACGCGGTCTGAGGGCAAACCCCGCCCGGACCTCGTGAGCCCCGCACCTACGCTGGTGGCATGAGCACCCAGGCACCGGCATACCCCGACGACGCACCCGCCTCGGCGCAGCTGCTGGCGCGGGCGCAGCAGGTCATCCCCGGCGGCGTGAACTCCCCGGTGCGGGCCTTCCGGTCGGTGGGCGGCACACCCCGGTTCATGGAGCGGGCGCAGGGGCCGTGGCTGTGGGACGCGGACGGACGGCGCTACCTCGACCTGGTCTGCTCCTGGGGCCCGATGATCCTGGGGCACGCCCACCCCGAGGTGCGGGAGGCCGCGCTCGAGGCGGCGCAGGGCAGCTTCTCCTTCGGTATGCCTACCGCCCGCGAGATCGCGCTCGCCGAGGAGATCGTGGCCCGCGTGGCACCGGTCGAGCAGGTGCGGCTGGTGAGCTCGGGCACCGAGGCGACCATGAGCGCGATCCGGCTGGCCCGCGGCGCCACCGGGCGGTCGGTCGTCGTGAAGTTCGCCGGCTGCTACCACGGCCACGTCGACGCGCTGCTCGCCGCCGCGGGGTCCGGCGTGGCGACCTTCGGGCTGCCGGACAGCCCCGGGGTGCCCGCCAGCGCAGCCTCCGAGACGATCGTGCTGCCCTACAACGACGTCGCCGCGCTGGAGGCGGCCTTCGCCGAGCGGGGTGAGGAGATCGCCGCGGTCATCACCGAGGCCGCCGCCGGCAACATGGGCGTGGTCCCGCCGGACCCGGGCTTCACCGAGGCGCTGCGCCGGGTGACCCGCGAGCACGGCGCGCTGCTGGTCAGCGACGAGGTGATGACCGGCTTCCGGTGCTCGCGCGGCGGCTGGCTCGGGCTGGAGGGCGTCCCCGAGGGCGGTGCCCCGGACCTCTTCACCTTCGGCAAGGTCATGGGTGGCGGTTTCCCCGCGGCGGCCTTCGGTGGCCGCGCCGACCTCATGGCCCAGCTCGCCCCGGAGGGGCCGGTCTACCAGGCGGGCACCCTGTCGGGGAACCCAGTGGCCGCAGCGGCTGGGCTGGCGACGCTGCGGCGGTGCACCGACGAGGTCTACCAGCGGCTCGACGAGGTGAGCGAGACGCTCGCCGGCGCGGTCACCGACGCCTTCACGCGCCACGGCATACCCCACCGCATCCAGTGGGCGGGCTCGATGTTCAGCGTGTTCTTCCGGGAGGGCGCGGTCCGCTCCTACGACGACGCGAAGGACCAGGACGCCGAGCGCTTCGGCCGGTTCTTCCACGCGATGCTGCGGCGCGGCGTCCATCTGCCGCCGAGCTGCTTCGAGGCGTGGTTCGTCTCCGCGGCGCACGACGACGAGGCGGTCGAGCACGCGGTGAGAGCGATCGAGGAGAGCGCCGCCGAGGTCGGCTGAGCCGTCTCAGGGGGCGCTCAGCGGTCCGTGGGATACTGGGGGCTATGCCAGGAGCCGACGGACTGCCCCCCGAGGAGGGCACGCCGCGTGCCCTCTACGACGGCACCCCGGTCACGCTGGTGCACGTCGTGCGGCACGGCGAGGTGCACAACCCGCAGCGCGTCCTCTACGGTCGGCTGCCGGGGTACCACCTCTCCGACCTCGGCCAGGAGATGGCGCGGGCCACCGCCGAGCACCTCGCCGGCCGGGACGTCACGCACGTCGTCAGCTCGCCGCTGGAGCGGGCGCGGGAGACCGCCGCGCCGATCGCCACCGCGCACGGGCTGGAGGTCGCCACCGACCCGCTGCTCATCGAGAGCGGCAACGTCTTCGAGGGCGAGACCATCGACCGGCGCATGCTCGCCGACCCCCGCCACTGGGGGGCCTACGTCAACCCCTTCCGGCCCTCGTGGGGCGAGCCCTACGTCGACATCGCCGACCGGATGCGCCGCGCCCTCGACGCGGCGCGGGAGCAGGCGGCGGGTCGCGAGGCGGTGATGGTCAGCCACCAGCTGCCGATCTGGACGCTGCGGCGGGCGCTGGAGGGGCGGCGGCTGTGGCACCACCCGCGTCGCCGCGAGTGCAGCCTGGCCTCGGTGACCACCGTCCTCTTCCACGGACCGCTACCGGTGCGGGTGATGTATGCCGAGCCCGCCGCGCACCTGCTGGCGGGCGCCGTGGACGTCACCGGCGGGGCGAGCGAGGTGGCGCCGTGAGGCGGGCCGTCCGGGGTGCCGGTGTCGCCGCGGCCCTGGCGTTGGCGCTGGCCGGCTGCAGCGGTGAGGAAGGCACGAGCATCACCGAGCAGATGCGCCAGGGCGACCAGAAGGGCTACGTCGCCGGGGACGGCACGCTGGAGCAGCTCGGCCCTGACGAGCGCGAAGAGCCCGTGGACCTGGCGGGGACGACCCTCGAGGACGAGCAGTGGAGCGTCGAGCAGCAGCGGGGCAAGGTCGTCGTGGTCAACGTGTGGGGCTCCTGGTGCGGCCCGTGCGTGGCGGAGGTCCCGGACCTCGTCGAGGTCGCGACAGCCTTCGACGAGGCGGGTGAGCCGGTGGAGTTCATCGGGCTCAACTCGCGCGACACCGTGCCCAACGCCCTGGCCTTCCAGCGGAAGTACGACGTCCCCTACCCGTCCCTGCAGGACGACGGCGGCCGCACCCGGGCCCAGCTCGGCAGCCTGGCCGTGGCTACCCCGACCACCCTCGTGCTGGACGGCGAGGGGCGCCTCGCGGCGCGGGTGAGCGGCGAGGTCGACGCCTCCACCCTCACCGGCATGGTCGAGGACGTCCTGGCCGACGGCACGGTGGCGGACGGCGAGGGAGCCGGCGGGTGAGCGAGCTGGTCCTCACCGGTCCGCTCCTGCTGGCCGTGGGTGTCGCCGCGCTGGCGGGCGTTGTCTCCTTCGCCTCGCCGTGCGTGCTCCCCCTGGTGCCGGGCTTCCTCGGCTATCTCGGGGGAATGACGCCCGGTCGGCCCGCGGTCGCCGGTGGAGCGGTCGGCCGTGGCGGGACGGACGCGAGCGCGGGCCGCGGGCGGCTGGTGCTCGGCGCGGTGCTCTTCGTGCTCGGCTTCACGGCCGTCTTCCTGCTCATGAGCGTGGCGATCTCCGGGCTCGGGCTGCTGCTCGTCGAGCACCAGGGTCTGCTGCTCCGCGTCGCCGGGGCCGTGGTGATCCTGCTCGGGCTGGTGATGATCTTCCAGCCCGGTGCCGCCTGGCAGGTGCGCTGGCGCCCGGCCGCGGGCCTCGCCGGGGCACCCCTGCTGGGGGTCGCCTTCGGGCTGGGCTTCACCGCCTGCACCGGCCCGGCGCTCGCCGCGATCCAGACGCTCGGCACCTCGATCCTGCCCGGCGACGGACAGCTCGGGCGCGCAGTGGTGCTGGGCACGGCATACAGCCTCGGCCTGGGGCTGCCCTTCGTTCTCGTCGCCGCCGGGCTGGGCTGGGTGAGCCGCGCCTCCCGCTGGCTGCGTGACCACCACCGCGTCGTCCAGCGGACCGGCGGGACGCTGTTGGTGCTGCTCGGCCTGCTCATGGTGACCGGGGTGTGGGCCGGGCTGACCGCCTGGGTCCAGGCGCACCTCGTCAGCGGCTTCGAGACGGTGCTCTAGATGACGACCGACCAGCGGCAGCGGATCGAGCCGACCTATCCCAAGGACCGGACGGCGCTGGGAGGCCCGCGCCTGGGCCCGCTCGGGTGGGCGAGGTGGGTGTGGCGCCAGCTCACGAGCATGCGCACCGCCCTCGTGCTGCTCCTCCTCCTCGCCGTCGCGGCGGTGCCCGGCTCGGTCTTCCCGCAGCGCGGGGTCGACCCGGTGCGGGTGCGGCAGTACTTCGAGGACTCCCCGACCCGCGCGCAGTGGCTCGACCGGCTCGGGATGTTCGAGGTCTACTCCTCGCCGTGGTTCGCCTCGATCTACCTGCTGCTCATGATCAGCCTCATCGGGTGCGTGCTGCCCCGGATGCGCCAGCACGCGCGGTCGCTGCGGGCGCAGCCGCCACGAGCACCGGCCCGGCTGGGCCGGCTGCCGGTGCACCGGGAGGTGGCGCTGCAGGCCGACCCGGAGACGGTCCTGGCCGCGGCCCGGGCGACCCTGGCGCGCCGACGGTTCCGGCTGCGGCGCGAGGACGACGGTGCGGTGACGGTCTCCGCGGAGAAGGGCTACCTCAAGGAGGCCGGCAACCTGCTCTTCCACATCGCGCTGCTCGGGGTCATCGTCGCGGTCGCGGTGGGGCATCTCTTCGGCTGGCGCGGGGAGATCATCATCAAGGAGGGCGAGTCGTGGACGTCGGGGGCCGGCACCTACGACACCCTCACCCTCGGCCCGCTCGTGGACCAGAGCGACGTCCCGGCCTTCACGGTCCGGCTCGACGACCTCCAGGTGGAGTTCGAGAGCGAGGCGGAGGGGGCGCAGTTCGGCCAGCCCCGCGTCTTCGAGGGGGTCGCCACGATCGAGCAGGACGGGGAGCAACCGCGGCAGCGCGGCTTCGGCGTCAACGACCCGCTCTCGGTCGACGGCACCTCGATGTTCCTCCTCGGCAACGGGTATGCCCCCGTCGTCACCGTCCGCGACCCCGCCGGGGACATCCTCTTCTCCGACGCCGTCACCTTCCTGCCGCAGGACAACACCTACGGCTCGGACGGCGTGATCAAGGTGCCGGCGGCCGACCCCGGGCTGGGCTTCGCCGGCGGCTTCCTGCCGACCATCGACATCAGCGAGCAGGGCATGACCTCCTCCTTCCCCGGCCTCGTGGACCCGGCGCTGGTCCTCACGGCCTACGAGGGCGACCTCTTCCCCGAGGGACGCTCGCAGTCGGTCTTCGCCATCGACACCGAGTCGATGGACCAGCTCACCACCGTGGACGAGGAGAGCGGCGAGGAGCAGCCGTTGCGGCTGCTGCTGCGCCCGGGGGAGACCTACGACCTTCCCGACGGCACGACGCTCGCCTTCGAGGACGTCATCCGCTGGGGTGGCATGCTCGTGCGGCACGACCCCGGCCGGCTGCCCGCCCTGGTCTTCGCCGGCGCCGCGCTGGTCGGGCTCGTCCTCATGCTGGGCGTGCGGCGACGGCGCGTCTTCGTGCGGGTGGACCCCGGGCCACCTCCCGGCGACGACTACGACGGGACGTCGCGGCATACTGGAGTGAGCATCGCTGCCCTGCCGAAGGGCACCGACCCCGGGCTCGAGGACCTCGTGGAGGAGCTCCTGGAGCAGATCACGACGGCCGCCGGCGCCCGGGTGCCGGACCGACCGACCACCGTGGGTGGACGAGAGGACGAGGAATGACGAACGACAGCCTGGCGCAGGCCAGCGACCTCGCGATCTGGGGCGCGGTGGTGGTGCTGGTCCCGGCGATGCTGGCCTTCCTGGTGCACCTGGCCGCCTCGGGCGCGGCGGTGCAGCGACGGGCGGAGCGGCGCGAGCCGGTGGCCGTCGGTGCCGGTAGAGCTGACCCCGCGGGCGTCGGCCCGGCCGGGGCCGCACCTGTCGACGGAGCCGCCGACGGGCCGTCGGGCACCGACCGCGGCAGCAGCTCGCGCCGCTGGGGCGTCATCGGGCTGCAGCTGACCCTTCTCGCGACCTTCCTCACCGTCGCCGGCACGGTGCTGCGCGGGGTGTCCGTGGGCCGGGCGCCGCTGGGCAACATGTACGAGTTCGCGCTCGTCACCGCCAGCTTCGCGCTGGTCATCTACTCCGGGTGGAGCCTGCGCAAGGACCGGCTCTGGCTGGGCGCCTTCGTCACCCTGCCGGTGCTGGTCATCCTCGGCGCGGCCAAGGTGGCGTGGTACACCGAGGCCTCCCAGCTCATGCCGGCGCTCAACAGCATCTGGCTGATCATCCACGTGACCATCGCCATCCTGGCCACCGCACTGTTCACGATCGGGGCGGCGCTCGCGGTGGCCTACCTGCTGCGCGACCGCGCCGAGACCGGGGGACGCGTGCGCGGATGGATCGCGGCGCTGCCCGAGGCGGGGCGGCTGGAGCGGATCACCTACGGCATCCACATCGTGGCCTTCCCGCTGTGGACCTTCACGCTCATCGCCGGCGCCATCTGGGCCGAGCAGGCCTGGGGACGCTACTGGGGCTGGGACCCCAAGGAGGTGTGGACCTTCATCATCTGGGTGGTCTACGCCGCCTACCTGCATGCCCGCGCCACGAGCAGCTGGAGCACCCGCCGGGCCACGTGGGTGGCGCTGCTCGGCTTCGGCTGCGTGATCTTCAACTACGTCGGCGTCAACCTGCTCATGACCGGCCTGCACTCCTACTCCGGGGTGGCGACGTGATCGCGGCGCGCTACTCAGTGATGCGTGTGCTGATCTTCGTCGGCTTCTTCGCGTTCTTCCGGCTGCTGCGGCTCGAGGTCATCTGGGCGGCCGTCGCGGCGGCGCTGGTCTCGATGGTCGTGTCCTACTTCCTGCTGGCGCCGGACCGGCAGCGGCTCGCGGCCGGCCTGGAGCGCCGGGTCGGTGACCGCGTCGCGCGGCGCCAGGCCAAGGTCGACGCCGAGCGGGTCGACGAGGAGGACTGAGCGGCGCCCGGGGGGCTGGCGGGCGGGGAGTCGCCCCTCAGGAGAGCGCGAGACCCAGGGCGAGGGCGATGGCATACCCGAGCTGGAGCAGACCGGTCTGCACGAGGGCCGGCAGCAGGGCGGGGCCGTAGGCGTCGCTGGTGACCAGCCGGGTGGGGCGCCAGGCGAGCGGTGCCGCGAGCAGCCCCAGCAGCGCCCAGGGGTGCGCGATCGCCGCCAGCCCGACCGCGAGGAAGGCACCGACGACGAGCCCGAGGTAGAGCCGTCGCGTGCGGCGGAAGCCCATCCGCACCGCGAGCGTGCGCTTGCCCGCGGCCCGGTCGCCCTCCAGGTCCCGCAGGTTGTTGGTGACGAGGATCGCGCTGGCGAGGAAGCCGCAGCCGAGCGCCCCGCCGAGCGCCCCGAGGTCGAGCGTCTGGGCCTGGGTCCACGTGGTGCCGAGCACGGCGACGAGGCCGAAGAAGACGAAGACCATGACCTCGCCCCAGCCGCGGTAGCCGTAGGGGTTGTCGCCGCCGGTGTAGTGCCACGCCGCCCACAGGCAGGCCAGCCCCAACGCGAGCAGCAGCCAGGCGCCGGACAGCGCGACCAGGGCGAAGCCGGCCAGGCCCGCGCCGAAGAAGGCGGCGAAGGCGGCGGTCCGGACGTTGGCCGGCTCCGCGAGCCGCTGCCCGACGAGCCGGACCGGCCCGACCCGCTCCTCGTCGGTGCCGCGGATGCCGTCGGAGTAGTCGTTGGCGTAGTTGACGCCGACCTGGAAGCCGAGGGCCACGCAGAGGGCGAGCACGGCATACCCCAGGTCGGCGCTGCCGAGGGCGTGCGCCGCGGCCGTGCCGACGAGCACGGGAGCGACGGCGGCGGGGAGCGTGCGCGGTCGCGCCCCCTCGATCCACTGGGCGAGGGATGCCATGTGGGTATGCCCCTTAGAGGTCTCGCAGGAAGTCGGGGTCGTCGTCCGGTCCCAGCGGGCCGCGCCCCGGGCCGCCCTGGCCGCGACGCCCGCCGAGCAGGATGTCGAGGATGCTGCGAGGACGGCCCGCCACGAGCCAGGCGATCCCGCCGGCGACCGGGAAGATCAGGCAGATGATCACCCAGAACGGCTTGGGCAGACCGCGCACCTGGTGCTCGTCGGTCTGGACCGCGTCGACGACGCAGAAGACGGTGAACGCCAGCAGCGCCACAGCGAGGGCCACGCGGAGCACGTCTCAGCCGTCCTTCCTGGTCACGATGGGTGAAGATCCCATTCTGCCACCGTCGGTGAGCAGCCGCCGTGCCGCCGCGCGGTCCGGCTTGCCGGTCGCGAGCAGCGGGATCTCCCCGACGACCGCGATCTGCTGCGGCAGGGCGTGCGGGGGGAGGTGACCCCGCTCCCGCAGCGCCTGCCGCAGCGGCTCTGTCGCGGTCGTGACCTCCGACCGGACTCCCCGTGCGTCCCGCGCCAGGGCCACCAGAGCGGCCACGCGCTCGCCCCACTCCTCGTCGGGCAGCCCGAGGACGAGGCGTCCAGCACCTGCGGCAGCGCCCGCAGCGCGGTCTCGACGTCGCGCGGCTCGACCTTGTGCCCCCCGGTGACGACGACATCGTCGACGCGGCCGAGGACGGTGAGGCGCCCGTTCCGGTATGCCCCGCGGTCGTCGGTCACGAACGACCGCCCGGTCGCGTCGGAGACGAAACGCTCCTGCGTGAGCACCGGGTCCTCGGGGTAGCCGTCGGCCAGGATCGGGCCGCCCAGCCGGATCCGGCCCTCGCCGTCCACGGCGACCTCGACCCCCGGCAGCGGCGTCCCGTCGTAGACGCAGCCGCCGCAGGTCTCGGACATGCCGTAGGTGGTCACCACCCGGACACCGGCGTCACGGGCGGCGTCGAGCAGCCCGGGATCGCTTGCGGCCCCCCCGACCAGCACGGCGTCCAGCTGCCGGAGAACCCGAGCCCCTCGCTCCGCGGCGAGCGCGCGGCGCAGCTGGGTGGGGACGAGCGAGGCATACCGGCGCGTCGACGGTTCCATGCGGGCGACGGCCTCGGCGAGCGCGTCGGCGGTGAAGCGCGCGGCCGGGTCGAGCTCGACCGGCTCGGTGCCCGCCAGGGCGGAGCGGGCGAGGACCTGCAGACCGGCGACGTGCGCGGTGGGCAGCGCGAGCAACCACTGCCCGTGCCCACCGAGGACCTGCGCGGTCGCCTCGCCGGACGCCCGGAGCGCCTCCGCACCCAGCCGGACCCGCTTGGGCGAGCCGCTGGACCCGGAGGTCTCGACGACCACCGCGTCCGGCCCACCGGGGCCGAGCAGGTCCCGCAGTGGTTCACCGAGCGCGGACCAGTCGGCTCTTGCGGCGATCGTCAGGGCCGGGCGGTCCGTCACGGTGTCGCGAGGAAGCGGTCCACGTCGACGAACCAGTCGCCGTCGATCTTGACCAGGGTGATGGTCGACCCGCCCATCGACTCGGCGAAGAGCTCGCTGTAGTTGTCCTCGTCGATGACGGCGGTGTCGCCGTCGACCGCGGCACCGGTGATCTGCATCGCCTCGAGGATGCCGCGGCCCTCCTCGCCCAGCCCCTGCGCCTCGACGGCCGCCGACATCGTCTCGGGCAGCTGCGCCTCGCACAGCTCGAGATCCTCCGGGGCGTCCCGCATCGGCACCGTGGGATCGCTGAAGGAGAGCATCAGGTCGCAGGTGGCCGGGTCGGCGTCCACCAGCCCGAGCAGGAACTCCTTGGCCCGGTCCGCAGCCGCCTGGCCGTCCTCCCCGCCCTCGGCGCCGTCCGAGGGGATCTCGCTGGTCACCGCGGCGTCGTCCGGGGCGGCGCTGGCCGCGGCATCGTCCCCGCCGCTGGTCACTGCGGCGTCGTCACCGCCGGCGGGTGCCTGCGAGGCGTCCGCGGTGGGCTCGATCACCTCGGGCCCGGAGTCGCAGGCTGCCAGCAGCAGGGCGGGCACCGCCAGCAGGGGTGTGAGTGGGCGTCGCATCGCGGTGTCCTCCCTGGTCGCAGCAGTGACGGGCGCGCTCAGTCTCTCACGCGCGCACGCTGCGCACCGGGCAGACGGACGCGGGGCGGCGGTCGGCCCAGACCTGGGAGGGCATGGGTGGTGGGCTCAGAAGTACCAGGGGAATGCTGATACCCGGATATTCCCTGTTGGCATAGTTGGTCAGTGCCGATTCTTGCGATCTGACCAGCGCCTATGCGAGTTGAGTCCCCCATAGTGGTGTAGCGCGGTAGCCGAGGTCGTCGTCTCCGGCGTGTGCGTCAGGCGAGGACGCGGCCACCGCGTGATCCTTCGAGTGAACCTCTCACAGCACCCTCGAACGGAGTCACACGATGACCGCTCCTCACATTGTCGACCCTGCCGGCCTGCTCGGTGAAGCCCTGGCGGAAGCATCCCCGGATCTGATGCGCACGCTGTTGCAGTCGATCATCAACAGTCTGCTGTCCGCGGACGC